>DAHWHV010000397.1 GCA_027335545.1 Clostridia bacterium | reverse complement strand
CGCGGCGACGAGGGCGGCGCGCAGCTGGGGGCCGATGTAGTGCAGGGCCGCTTCGACGACGAAGTCGGCGCCGGTGTCGGCCACGAAGACGTCGTTGTGGAGGTGGGGCGCCGCCTGTCGCCAGGTCGGGCTGCCGGCCAGGGCCCGCAGCGCGGGCACGCCGTAGCCGGTCGCCGCCATGGCGGCCTGGCCGGGCGGGGAGGCCGCGTACAGCGCCGCCGCCGTGGCCGGGATGCGGTGGGCCGGGTTGCGGGCGATGGCGGCCAAGCCTTCGGCGAACACCGGCTGCGCCGCGCGCTGGGGGAAGCGGGGCAGGGCGGCGACGTTCCAGGCGAAGAGTCCGGCGATCTGGGTCCGCAACGCGAAGACGTCCCGGTGGTGACCGAAGTACATCGCGGCGTCCCCGCGGGCGAAGAGCGTGCGCGGCGAGGCCGTGGGCTGAGCGGGCTCGTAGGGGTGGAGTTGGAGCAGGGCGTCGATGCCCAGGAGCGCCTCCGGCGTCGCGAAGGCGGGCGCGTAGCCCGAGGCGGGCCCGGACCCGCCCGCCCCGCCCAGGGGCGAGAGCATCTCCCCCCCGTAGCCGCGCACGAAGGCGGCCAGGAGTTCGAGGTCGAAGGCGCTGACGGCGCTGGCCAGAGGGGTCATCCGGCCGGCCGGTCGCGTCTGCAGCTTCTGGCACAGCCAGAGCAGCCGGTCGATGGTCCAGGTGCCGACCGGGGGATCGACCCCGGCCCGCGAGAAGGCGTCGACGTTGTAGTAGAGCACCAGCGGGTCCCGGAAGACCGGGATCATCCGCTGGCGGCCCCCGGGGGCGCCGTAGCGGAGCAACTCCGGGTAGAGCCCCGCGGCCAGTCCGGACCGCGCGAGGGCGGGGCCGAGGTCCACCATCAGCGCCGGCGCGTCCAGGAGGTTGCGTACGGCGGGGGTCGTCAGCAGCAGGTCGGCGGCCAAGGGCGGCGCGTCGGCGAGGAGGGCCCGCATGTAGGCGGCCCCGGAGTCGGTGGAGACGGATCCCGGAGGGCGCCGGACCACGACGTGGGCGGCGGACCCCACCGCGCGATTGTAGGCGGCCGCGAAGGCCCGGGCCACGTCGCCCAGGTCTGGCCCCGCGGCCCCGGGGGCGCGGCCCGGATCCAGCAGCACCAGGTCGGGCGGGGCGCCGAGGCGCGCGGGAGCGACCAGGCCACAACCGGCCAGGGCCGCGAGTCCCCCCGCGGCCGCCGTCATGGACAGCGCCCGGCGCAGCAGCGACCGCCGCGTCACGGCCGGCAAGCGGGTGTCCCCTCCCTCGACCCTTCGGGGCGCCATGTGGAGCCACGCCGCCCGGCGTGGCCGCATCCCTTCGCCGTCGGGGGGCGGGATTCCCTCCGCCCCACCGCGGCCCCAGCCGAGAGGGGTAGCCCGGCGAGGCCACCCTGCCCTGTCCGCGGGCGCGCCCGGTTCTCGTCCCCCCGCCCGGGACATAGCATGCACCACCCTTCCGGTTCCCCTGGGCGGTGGCCGCCTCCGGCAGGACGGTGGTCCACGCTGCGCGGGCTTGGGGGAGAGGGGGCCGTCGCGTCCAGGGCCCGCCTGGGCCCCGCGGCACCCGTTGGGGAGGGCGGGGGGGAACGCCCGATGGCAGGGGCGATGGACGAGCCGCTCACGGGCCGCCTGGGCCCGTCTCGCACGGCACCGGGCCCGGCCACGCCCGGAGGAGCCGCGCACAGCGACGCCCTCGGAGGCAGTCCGGAGGGGGCGGCCGGTCCGCGGGGCGGCCGGCGACCGGGGCGCGCGGAGGGCGCGCCGCCGACGGGGAGTCCACGTCTGGCGGGTCTGGCGATGGCCGCTGACGTCGGGCCGGGGGCGGCGACCGCGCCCGCGATCCCGGGGGCGGCGAGCGCCGAGGGCGGCGCTCCGGGCGCCGCCGGGGCAGCCCCGGGCGGGGACCGCGCGGGCCCCCTGGATCTGACGGCGCGCCTGCTGGAGTATCGACGCTCCGCGGACGCGCTCAGCTGGCGCGGGACCTTCAGCGAGTACTACGACCTCTGTCGCCGGCGTCCGGAGCTCTGCCGCCTGACGCACGCGCGCGTCTTCGACCTCCTGCAGGAGGCCGAGCGCGGTCGGACGGGGGGCGAGCACCGCTTCTTCGCCCAGGACCTCTTCGGGCTGGAGCGCACGCTCAGCCAGCTCTACGACTACTTCGGCTCCGCGGCCAAGCGCCTGGAGGTGCGCAAGCGCATCCTCCTGCTGATGGGGCCCGTGGGCGGAGGCAAGTCGACGATCGTCTCCCTGCTCAAGCGCGGCCTGGAGGCGTATACGCGCACCGACGCCGGGGCGGTTTACGGCATCGTCGGCTGCCCCATGCACGAGGAGCCGCTGCACCTCATCCCGCAGGCCCTCCGCGCCGAGGTGTGGGCGCGGGACGGCCTCCACGTGGAGGGCGACCTCTGCCCGTACTGCCGCTGGAGGTTGCGCGAGGAGTGGGACGGGGACATCGCCGCCGTGCCGGTGGAACGCTTCTGGTTCAGCGAGAAGGATCGCGTCGGGATCGGCACCTTCTCGCCCTCGGACGAGAAGTCGCAGGACATCAGTGAACTCGTCGGTTCCGTCGATCTGGCCACCGTGGGCCGCTACGGGGCGGAATCGGATCCGCGGGCCTATCGGTTCGACGGCGAGTTCAACATCGCCAACCGCGGCCTGATGGAGTTCGTCGAGATGCTCAAGTGCCAGGACGAATTCCTCTACGGTCTGCTCACGCTCTCCCAGGAGCAATCCATCAAGACCTCGCGCTATGCCATGATTTATGCGGACCTGGTCGTCGTGGCCCATACCAACGAGGCCGAGTACCAGTCCTTTGTGACCAATCCCAAGAACGAGGCCCTGCGGGACCGCATCATCCTGGTCCGCGTCCCCTACAATCTGCGCGTCCGCGACGAGGTGCGCATCTACGCCAAGCTCCTGCGCGAGGGCGGGGTCGCCGGCGTGCACCTGGCGCCGCATGCCCTGGAGGTGGCGGCGACCTTCGCGGTGCTCACCCGCCTGCGGGAGAGCAAGAAGGCCGGGATGAGCCTGATGAAGAAGCTGCGGCTCTACGACGGTGAGACGGTGGAGGGGTTCGGGCCGGCCGACGTGCGCGAACTGCAGGAGGAGGCGGAGCAGGCCTCGGGGGGGCGAGGCGAGGCGGCGGAGGGCATGGCGGGCATCTCCCCCCGCTACGTGATCAACCGGCTGTCCTCGGCCATCTCGCGCCAGGGCTGCACCTGCCTGACCCCGCTGGAGACCCTGCGGGCCCTCAAGGAGGGTCTGGAACAGCACACGGGGCTGGATCGCCAGAGCCGCGAGGCCTCCCTGAACCTGATCTACGAGACGCGCAAGGAGTACGACGATCTCGCCAAGACCGAGGTCCACAAGGCGTTCGTCTACTCCTTCGACGAGTCGGCACGCACGCTCTTCGACAACTACCTGGACAACGCGCTGGCGTACTGGAACCGCACCAAGCTCCAGGACCCGATCACCGGTGAGGATGTCGAGCCGGACGAGAAGCTGATGCGTTCCATCGAAGAGCAGATCGGCATCTCCGATAACGCCAAGCGCGCCTTCCGCGAGGAGATCCTGATCCGCATCTCGGCCCTGGCGCGGCGGGGGGAGAAGTTCGACTTCCACACCCACGAGCGGCTACGCGAGGCCCTAGAGAAGAAGCTGTTCGCGGATCTGCGCAACGTGGTCAAGATCACGACCAGCAGCAAGACCCCGGACGCCGAGCAGTTGCGGCGCATCAACGAGGTGTGCGCCCGGCTCATCGCGGAGCACGGCTACTGCGCCGCCTGCGCCAACGAACTCGTGCAATACGTCGGTCAGTTGCTGGGGCGGTAGGGGCAGGGGGCGAGGGGGCGAGGGGGCGAGGGGGCAGGGGGGAGGGGCGAGGGGGCGAGGGGGCGAGGGGGCGG
>DAHWHV010000393.1 GCA_027335545.1 Clostridia bacterium | reverse complement strand
CCGCCCCGCCCGGCCCGCGGCCGCTCCCGCCCCACAGCACCGCTGATCCTGCTTGCCGCTGCGGCACGGGCAGGGGTCGTTGCGGCCCACCCGCACCGCCCCGCGGGGCCGGAAGGCCGGCGGTCGGACGGGGGTGCACGGGCACGGGGGCCGGACCGCCGGCGCGACGCCGGCGCTCCGGCCCCCCCTCACACCTCGAACTCGACCCGGCCCCGGACCTCCCGCTCTACCTGGCGGCCGCCCGTGGACACCGCCAGGCGCAGCGGCCGACCGGCCTCGACGCGGACCCGCAGGGGATCGGCCAGGGAGCGACGACCGTCGCAGAGCAGCTTCACGCGCGTCCCGCGGAAGAAGTAGCGGTCGCAGCCGCAGGGCTCCACGGTCTCCACGCTCCAACGCAACCGGTCGAGGGGGGCGTTGGCGCGGAGGCCCACGCCGAACTCCAGCAGCAGCGTGATGGGGCCCACGCCGCCGGCGCCGACGCAGTCCGCGCGCGCCGGGCGTCCGGGCGCCGGGGCATCGGGCGCGTAGTTGTCGAAGAAGGTG
Source organism: Clostridia bacterium (assembly GCA_027335545.1). The sequence continues at coordinate 1,393 of DAHWHV010000393.1, read as the reverse complement.
CCGGTGTCGGCGCAGACGGCGGCGGCCGCCAGGACGTGCCGTAGCGCCACCTCGCGGGCCAGGGCCGTGTACCCGTATTGGGAGAGGCCGCGGGCCACCATGAGCTGCAGCGCGGGCCAGACCCCGCCGCGGAAGAAGCCGCCGCGGGGGTCGTAGGCCGGGGAGGTCGCCGCGAGCGACGGCACGCCGCAGGCCCGCCCGAAGGTGGCCTCGTCGCGCAGCCAGCCGCACAGGCCCTCGGCTTGCTCCGGCGTGGCCACCCCCGCCAGCAGGGCCCAGAACCCGGCGATCGTGGCCTCCCGACCGCGGCTGCCGTCGGCCAGGATGTCGAAGAAGAAGCCGCGCTCCGCATCCCACATCCGCGCGCGGATCAGGTCGCTGAGGGCTTCGGCCTCGGCGGCCGCCTCCCGGGCGAGGCGCCGGGCCTCCAGGCCCTCGGGGAAGCGCCCCTCGCCCTCGTACGTGCGGGCGGCCACCGGGCCCAGCTCGGCGAGGCAGTGCAGCAGCAGGACCAGCTCGCAGTTGCCGTCCACGGCGAACAGCAGCCGGGGGTTGCGGGGCGAGTTGTCCATCAACGACCAGTCCGAGACGTACAGGCCGTCCCGGTGGCGGAGGTGGCGGGCCAGCGCCTCGCGGTAGCGGGCCAGGGCCGGCCAGACGGCCGCGACGCGCTCGGCGTCGCCGGTCTGGTGGTAGCTCTCCCGCTCCGCCCAGGCCAGGGCGGGGTGGCCCACCCCGTCCAGGGTCAGAGCGGGGACCGGCGCCTCCCGGCCGAGTTCCGGCCCCCGACCGGTCTGCCGGCTGAAGAGGGGGCGCCCCTCCCGGTTCAGCCACGTCTCGACGTCCTGGCCGTCCGCCTCCAGCTCCCGGCAGATCTCGCCGTCGGCGTGCTGGGCCGCGTAGAGGTTGTCCAGGGCCCGGATGCCCGGCACCAGGTCGTGGGCCAGGTCGCAGAAGGAGGCCATGGCGCAGGCGTCCCAGAGCTGCAGGCGGCCGCCGGCCATCGGGTCCAGGAAGTTGCTCACCAGGGCGCTGCCCAGGCGTGGGCGGCGGAAGTGCTCAAAGGCCAGCTCCCAGGCCCGCCAGTAGGCGTCGATGGCGGCGGGGGCCTCCGGCAGTTGGGGGGCCGGCAACTGCAGGCGCACCGCCAGCCACTCGGGCAAGGGCTTGTCCCGGTACTCCCGCTTCTCGAAGTAGGATCCGCGGCGGACGCCCTCCTGAACGCTCAAACAGGCCACCTCCGACCCAGACGGAGGGCTTCGATTCGGTTGCCCCCCGGGTGAATCCTGCCGTTCCGGGGGGCGGGGCATTCCCCGCGGAGGGGCGGGACGGGTGCGCGGGCGGCGGGGCGGCGCAGCACCCCCCCCGGCGCGCCTGCCGCGGAGCCGGTGCG
>DAHWHV010000380.1 GCA_027335545.1 Clostridia bacterium | reverse complement strand
GCCGCGGCCTGGGGCTCGGTCCTTCCGCCCCCCCCCACGCCTGCCGAGGGCGGCCCCCTTTGGCGGTGCGATCGCGCAACGGGACGGCCCGTCGCCTTGGCGGGGTCCGGCCTCTCGGCACGACCTCACCCCCTCGGCGTCGCGGGGTGCTTCTGCGCCCGCGGGGTCCGGCTGATCATGCCAGACGCGGGTGAAGGTCGGGCAGGTCGAGGCCAGGACAGCGGCATGTGAAAAAGGGGGGCAGATGCTCGGCCCATCAGGAGGTCGGGCATCTGCCCCGTTAGCCCCTATCGGCTACACGGTCACGATCTGGTGACCGGATGAACTGCCGCCGCTGCGGCAGCCGTGAGGAACCCGCGGCTATGCACCTTGCGTCTCGCCCCCGGCGGACCGGCCCGGAGGCGATCGGTGATCCGGCGGCGTTTCCGTGGAACCGCTCACGTTGCCCGTGCACATCGCCTCCTGCGTCGTGCCTTCCGCCGGGCTCCACGTCCGCCCTGAGATTCGCGTCGGGCGGATACCCGCCGCCCGGCCCGTCTCCTCGCTCGCTCGACCGCAGTGCAGCATAACCCCATGGGCGTGAGGGTGTGCAGGGTCGTTGGGGCCTTTCGCCTGGGCCGGATGCTCCCGGCCGCTCAGGACCACCGGGCCCCTGCCGGGGGCCGCTCGGCGAAGGAAGCCGTCCGCGCTGCCCGCGCCCAGGCGTCCGCGGCGCCGCGGGCGCCCGCACCCCGCTCCGCGACCCGGCTTGCGGGAACGGGGTTGGGCGGGTCCACGTCGAACCCGCTCTGCGAGGGGTGCCGGGGGCGGCCCGGGCGGTCGCTCGCCCCGGCTGAGCGGGCGGCTCTGGGTGGCGTCAGGCCAAGGGATCGGGGGCGGGAGCATGCCGGATGCGACGCTGACGGTGCTGGGACGTGCGGGGGCCTTTCCGCAGCCGGGAGAGGCCTGTCGCGGCTACTTGCTGCGGGCGGGGGGCGAACAGGTGCTGGTGGGCTGTGGCAGCGGCGTGGCCGGGCGGCTGGCCTGGGCCCTGCCGGAAGCGGCGGGCCTGACGGCCGTGCTATTACCGGACCTCCGCCCCGACCACTGCTCCGACCTCTGGGCGGTCGGATCGCTGGCCGCGTGCGCGCGGGAGCACGGGCGCCGGCGCGGGCTGCTACCGGTGTACGCCTTCGGGGAGCCGGATGCGGCCTGGCGGGCCCAACACCGCCCGGGCGTGCTGGACGTACGGCGTTTCGGCGCCGCCGACGTGGTCACGGTGGGCGGCTGGCGCTTCTCGTTTGTGCGCCAATCCCACCCCTGGCCCGGCGTGGCCGTGGTGGCGGCGGCGCCCGGGGGCGTGCGCTGCGCGCTGGTGACGCTGGGCCGGCCCGGCCCCGAACTGGCGAGCGCCGTGGCGGGGGTGCCATGGCTGCTCGTCGAGGTGGGGGGGCCGGCCGACGGCCTGGACGAGGGACTGGAGGGTGGGATGGGAGCGGCGGAGGCCGCGCGCCTCGCCGCGGAGGCCGGCGCGTCTCTTCTGCTCCTCTCCCACTTGCATCCTGATGACGACGCGGGGGCGCTGCTGGCCGAGGCGCGGGGGCCCTATCCGCGGGCGGAGTGGGCCCTGGAGGCGCGCACCTACGAGTTGGGGTGAGTCCCGTCCGTCCGGCCGGGGGCGCTGGGCCGGGCGCGTCCGAGCGGTCCAACCCCAGCGCCGCGCCGCTCACCCCGCACGTGTCGCGCCGCTCGCCATGCCTGCCCCTCTGTCACGGCCCCCACGGGGCTAGCGCGAGGGCGGCGCGCGCGGCGGCCAGGGCCTCGGCGGGTGGCGTGCCCTGCAGGCAATCGCGCAACGCGCGTTGCAGGGGGGCCGTCGTCCAGAGGGCCGGGGGGATGACCAGGTCGGCTTCGGGCTGGCGCACAAAGACGCTGAGGTCCACCGGAGGCATGGGGGCGCGCCAGAGCGCGGAGGCGGCCAGCCCACGCAGGGAGGGGACGCCTGCCCCGGTCGGGGCGGCCGCGGCTTGGGCGGAGGGCGTGACCCCGAACAGGGCCAGGGCCGTGGCCTCAGGGCGGTGCCCCGGCTGTCCCGTGACGACGGCGAGCCCCTGTGCCTGCACGGGGACAGCGGCGCGCGCGGGAAAGCGCGGCAGGGAGGCGACGTTCCAGGCGAAGAGGTCGCCGATCGCGGCGGTGAGGTAGGCGAGGTCGCGCTGGTGGCCGAAGTACATGGCGGCCCCGGCCCTGGCGAACAGATCGCGGGGGGACGGCACGGGTGTCACCGGTTCGAAGGCGCGCAGCGCGAGCAGGGCCTCGACGCCGCGCACCCCGGCCGGTGAGGCCAGCCCGTCGAGGTCGGCCGCTCCCAGCCCCCCGCCAAACCCGGCGATGAAGGCCCCGAGGAGTTCGGCGTCAAAGCGGGCGACCGCGTTGGCCAGGGGATGCGGCACCGGGCGGGTCCGGGCGCCGGCCAGCACGCGGCAGACGTCCATGAAGCCCTGCAGCGTCCAATCACCGGGCAGGGCGGGGACGCCGGCGCGGGCGAAGGCGTCGACGTTGTAGTAGACGACCAGTGGGTCGCGGAAGAGCGGCGCGCTCAGAAGGCGCCCACCCGCGCTGCAGTACGTCAGGAGCGAGGGGTACACCCCCGCGCCCACGCCCGTGGCGCGCAGGGTGGGCGTGAGGCTGTGCATCAGCACCCCGGCGTTCGGCAGGTCGCGCACCGCGGGCGGCACCAGCATGAGGTCGGCGGCCACGTCGCGCCCGCCGAGCATGGCCGAGGCCACCTGGACCAGCGTGGAGCGCGCGACGCTGACGCGCACGCGGGCCGCGGGCTCCTGGGCGCGGAATGCCCCGACCAACGTGGTCGCGGCCTGCGCGGCAAAGGGCGGCTCGGTGGGCCCGCCACCGGACCCGACCAGCAGGGTGAGCGGGGGGATCGGCAGGCGTGAGGCCCGTGCGGACTCCATTCCCTGCGCGAGCGTGGCGCCGGCGCCCGCTAGCAGCGCCGCGGCCCCGGCCAGCATGGCGCGCCGCCCGACACGCCGCAACGGCGATCCCCCCCTCCCGCCCACAGGCGTCCCATCCCACGATAGCATGATGAACACCTGTATGGAATCCGGCAGGCCGGCCCAAGACGGTGTTCACCGCGTTCGTTTGGATCCGGCGGCGGCCTCCAGCACCCATGCTGTCAGCGGTCACGTAATTGACCCACCGAAGGCGGGGATCGCGTCACGTAATTGACCCACCCGCTCCGAGCCGACTTGGTCCGTTGGCGGGGTCACGGAATTGACCCGCCAGTGGCTGGGAGTGACCGGGAGTGACCGGGAGTGACCGGGAAACTGCGACACCAGCGACCACGGTACGGCGCGCTTCTGCGCGGTCTCCACCGACCTGGCCAGCGTGGCGAGGTCGGTGACGCCATCGCTGCCCCAGGCGCCGGGCGGGGCCGCGGGCAGCAGGGACTCGGCGCTGAGCGGTTCCGGCGCCGCCACGAGGACGGCGCGCTCCTGCGGTGGGCCGTCGGGCGGTGCTTCGCCGAGGTACGTGCGCCCGTCGGTGCGGAGCGCGACCAGCGCCAAAGCGACTCGTCCTCGGAGAGGAACCACGAGCGGCGGCGCCCCTGCCGCGGGCCCTCCTCCATCGCGGCGCGGTCCAAGCCGGGATGGGCGAGAAGGATCCAGAGGTCTGCCGGTGCGGCCGACTGCCCCGCCGGCTGCGAGTGCAGGAACGCCGCCACGACGGCCCGCTCGACCTCGCGTGCCCGGAGGCTGGGGTAGATGGCCTGCACCTCGGCCGCTCTGGAGAACTCGCCCGTGAGGATCGGGGTCCGCGGCTCGCGTTCGGCGGCGTGGCTGACTAGCTCGGTCAGGGCCGGCGACGGGACCGCCCCCGCGCCGAGCAGCGTGCCGGGCCCAACCCACGCGCCGGGGTCGCGGTCCGCGGCGGACCGCAGCGCGAGCGCCATCAGCCGCAACGCGCCCCGCGTACGCTGCAACCCGGTGCCCGGCAGCTGCGACCACTTCTGGTACAGGACCTCGATCAGGTCGGGGTGGAAGGGGAGGAGGCCAGCATGCGGTCGTAGGCCGCCGGGGTCGTCTGCGCCGGGCGCAGGGGCAGACCGGCCAGGGCCGCGAAGAAGGCCTCGGTCGCCTCGCGGCGAGCAGGCTCCGGCGCCACGGCCTCGAACAGCCGCCTCTGCAAGATCTCGGCCACCTTCCGGAAGCGGGGTCCCGGTGCTGGGAAGCGGCCCGGTGTAGTGTACGGGACGCGGGGCGCTCCGCAAGGATCTCCTAACGGTGCTCTCCGGCTGGATCCGCTGCAGGGTGGCCGAGGATACCAAGCCGGAGGCAGGCGTGTTGCGGGGCATCCGTTGGGGAAACCGTCGGCGCCCTTGGCCCGCATGAGGTAGCCTAACAGATCGTCAGGATCGCAGCGCCTCTGGTGTTGCACGCACCGAGGCGTATCTTGGCCTGTGCCCCGGTCGCCACGGCGCTGCTGCACTCGGCGCGGCACACCTGGCCGGTGGCTGCGAAGCAGGGACAGGGCCCCTTGCCACGCACGTACCGTAAAGCAACCGGCCCCCTGCGGCCCCAGGCAGGTGGGGGCCGCGCGCGCGGCGTAGGCCCGTTCCACGGCCCGTCCCGGGAACCATCCGGCCGCCCCGGCCGCCACAGCCCCTTCGGCCACCCCGGGGGGCCCCCACCCTGGCGCGTTCGGCGGGGCGGGAACGGCCCGCCCCGGCTGCCGGCGGAAGGCGCGGCGCCGCAGCCCCGTCGGACGTGGGCATCTCCCGCGTGGCGGGCGCGGTTCGGCCGGCAACGCGACGTTCGGGGGGACGGCATGCCGACTTGGCCCGCCACGGGCGTGCGGGCGACGGCGCGCCGGGGAGCCCGCGGCGGCGATAGGTGATCGCTGAGCGCCGCGGGCGTGTCTCTCCGGCCGGGCGCGACGGGGGGCCCTTCTGAACGAGGTGAAGTCGGTGCGAATCGGGATGATCGGCCTCGGCCGCATGGGGCGAAACATGGCAGAGCGCTTGGTGCGCGGCGGGCATGAGGTCGTGGGGTTCGATCGCAACCCCGAGGCGGTGGCCGCGGCCGCCCCGGCCGGGGTCGTCGGCGCGACCTCGCTGGCGGACCTGGTGGCGCGCTGTCAGGCGCGGCGCGTCTGCTGGGTGATGC
>DAHWHV010000378.1 GCA_027335545.1 Clostridia bacterium | reverse complement strand
CCGCCCGCCCGCCGCCGCGCGGTGGTGGGTGCGGCAGGCGCCTGCCGGGACGGGCACGCGAGAGGATGGGGATTGATGTCTGAACGCTCGGATGGCACCACGGCCCTGGTGGAGCGCCCGGTCCCCGACGGGCACCCTGGGGCGGACACCACGGCCCTGCTGGCCGCCCAGGAGCGGCGCTTCGCCGCGGAGGCCGACCCCGCGGAGGACGTGGTGCGCTGGGTGACCGACCGCTACGCCCCGAAGGTGGTCCTGGCCTGTTCCTTCGGCGCCGAGGACTGCGTCCTGGTGGACATGGTCAGCCGCCTGGAGGTCGAGGTCACCGCCTTCTACCTGGATACGGGGCTCCTCTTCCCCGAGACCTACGCGACGCGCGACCGCCTCGCGGCCCGTTACGCGGTCCGCTTCGTACGCGTGCGGCCCGCCCAGGACGTCGAGGCCCAGGCGGCGACCCACGGACCGGCGCTCTGGCGCCGCGCGCCGGACCGCTGCTGCGCCCTGCGCAAGGTCGAGCCGCTGCGCGCCCACCTGTCCACCCAGGACGCCTGGATCACCGGGGTGCGGCGGGAGCAGTCACCGCAGCGGGCCACGGCGCCCCACGTCGGCTGGGATGCGCACTTCGGGTTGGTCAAGGCCAACCCGTTGGCCACCTGGACGCACGCCGACGTCCAGCGCTATCTGCACGAGCGCGCCGTCCCTCACAACCCGCTCCACGCCAAGGGGTTCCCCAGCATCGGCTGCTGGCCCTGCACCCGGGCCGTGCGGCCCGGGGAGGACCCGCGGGCCGGCCGCTGGGCCGGCCAGGCCAAGACCGAGTGCGGGCTGCACGCCTGAGCGCCCGGGGGGCCCGGGGCGGCCGTGCCGCGCCGGGCCCCCCGGGCGACCGGCGGCGGTGCACCGCCCGCGGGCCCAGCCCCGACGGTGGTGGACTGCGGTGGCAGGCGACGGCGGCAAACGGACGGTGCGTAGCGAGGGGCGACCGATCGACGGGGATCGAGGGCGCTCGCAGCCACTCGACTCCCGGCGCAGGGGGTTCGGCCGATCGCAGCGGGTGACCTGGTCGCAGCCCATGAAGAGCGAAGCCGATTCAGGAAGGGGATGCGGACCCATGGCGGAGTTGAGCACACAAGGGAACGGCGCTGCGGCGCGCCATGGCCTCGCGGGCCCGGAGACGGGGGCCGCGGAGACCGGCGGCGCCTGGGCGGGCGTCTGCGCCTTCCCGGTGGCGGGCCGGCAGGCCAAGCCGCGGGAGTGCGGCCTGACGATGGTGATCGACAAGGGCCTAGGGGTCGCCGCCACGGCCGACCTGCTGGAACTGGCCGCCCCCTGCATCGACCTGCTGAAGTTCGCCTTCGGCACGACGGCCTTCTACTCCGAGGACGTGCTGGCCCGCAAGCTCCGCCTGGCCGAAGCGGCCGGCGTCCTGGTCTACCCGGGCGGCACGTTCCTGGAGGTCGCGGTGGCCCAGGGACGCGGGGCCGCGTTCGTGCGGCGGGCAGAGGCCCTGGGCTTCCGGGCGATCGAGATCTCCGACGGCACGATCCCCATGGACACCGCCACCCGCTACACACTGCTCGACGAGGCGCTCCGGATGGGTCTGCGGGTGCTGACCGAGGTCGGCAAGAAGCACCCCGACGACCGCCTGCCCAGCGCCACGCGGCACGCCCAGATCGCCGCCGACCTGCGCCACGGGGCCTGGAAGGTGATCGTCGAGGGTCGGGAGTCCGGCAAGGGCGTCGGCATGTACCGGGCGGACGGCAGCATCGACACCAGCGAGCTGGAGGGCCTCGTCCAGGCGGCCCCGGACGTGGCCGACCTGATCTGGGAGGCCCCGCTCAAGCAGCAGCAGCAGGAGCTGATCCTGCAGTTCGGTTGCAACGTCAACCTGGGCAACATCGCCGCGGCCGAGGCCCTGTCCCTGGAGGCCCTGCGGGTCGGCCTGCGCGGCGACACCCTGCGGGCGGCCCTGGGGGCGGGAGCGACCGGAACCCTGGTCGAGTCGGGGGCCCGCGGCGGGAACTGAAGACCGGTGGGGGTCGGCCACGCGCGCACGCGCGCGGGCCCACCCCCACCCCGCCCACGGCCCCCGGAAGCGGGTTTCGCCACCCCCGCCGCCGCGGCGCGTCGTCCGGGAGCGGCGGCCCCCCATCCAGGTGGCCCGCCCGGGCGGCGGCACGGTGGGCGGGCCGCACGTGGAACGTGGACTCGGCCCCGGATCGGCGCGCCAGGAAAGTCATAGGTACATCTCCAACAATCTCTCTCCAGACGTATTTCACAGATGTGAGAAATGGCAGGACTCAAGTGCCATGAGGGATGGCGGCGGGGCAGGGGTAGGCCCGGCCGCGGGGTTAGAGTCCCGGGTAGTGGTGTAAAAGGCAGGCGGAGGGGGGGAGCGATCGAGGTCGAGCCCGCCGGCTTGCGGAGCCCTGGTTGCTGAGAGGCCCACCGCCGTAGGCTGACCAGAGCCAGGCGGCACCCCCTTCGGGGGGCCATGCCGTTGCCGCCTGAAACGGTGGTGGCGGAGGCTCGGCGACCAGGGCCGGCGGGCCCTTCCTGAGGTGCGCTCCCCCCCCTTGAT
>DAHWHV010000373.1 GCA_027335545.1 Clostridia bacterium | reverse complement strand
GCGCCCGCCGCGCCGGCGGCGAGGCCCCGGGACCGTCGGGCGGCGACACCCGCTGGAGCGGGGGCGACCCGCGCCTCGGTCCAGCGGGGGCGACCCGGCCGCGTCCCTGCCCCACCGCTCGCGCCGATTCCGCAGGCGCGGCCGTTTCGGTTAGAATGGCTCCCCGGGGCGCGGCCCGGGGCCGCACGCCCCCGCGGGGGGAGCGGGGACATGGACTTCCGCCTGCCGCCGGAGATCGGGCGTTGGAAGGCGCGGATGCGGGCCTTCGTGGAGCGCGAGCTGGTACCGCGCGACGGCGATCTGCCGCCCTTCGCCAGCCTGCTGCCGGCCGCGGACACCGAGGCGCTCGTGGCCCGCCTGAAGGCCGAGGGCCTCTGGGGCTTGGCGGTGCCGCGCGCCTACGGCGGCGCGGGCCTGGGGCTGCTGGCGCTGTGCGCCCTGCGCGAGGCGCTGGGCCACACCACGCTTTGGAGCCTGGCCCGCTTCCTCGGCACCGAGCCCCCCATCCTCCTGTACGACTGCACGCCCGAGCAGCGGGAGCGGTTCCTGCTGCCGACGATCCGGGGGGAACTGCAGGGGTGCTTCGCCCTGACCGAGCCGGAGGCCGGCTCGGACGCGGCGGCCCTGAAGCTGCGCGCCGAACCGGACGGGCCCGACCACTACCGCCTCACGGGCCACAAGGTGTTCACCTCGCACGCCGACGAGGCCGACTACGCGCTGGTCTTCGGGGTCACCCCCCCGGATGCGGCCGGGGCCGGCGGCGGCATCACCCTCTTCCTGGTCGAGATGGACACCCCGGGGCTGCACGTGCTGCGCCAGATCGACACGATGGGCGGCGACCGCCCCTCCGAGCTCCGGCTGGAGGACTGCCGGGTGCCGGCCGCCAACATGGTCGGCGAACCGGGCAACGCCTTCGGGCTCGCCCAGAAGTGGTTCGCCTGCGACCGCATCGCCCTGCAGCCGCCGATCACCATCGGGGCGGCGACCCGCTGCCTGGCGCTGGCGCGCGCGGCCGGGGCGGCCCCCGCCGCCGACCTGGGGCGCCTGGCCGCCGCGGTGGACGCCGCGCGCACGATGCTCTACCACGCCGCCTGGCGGGCGGACCAGGGGCGGGATGTGCGCCACGAGGCCTCGCTGGTCAAGGCGGCGGCCACGACCACCGGCCTGCAGGTGGTGGACCAGGTGCTGCAGTGGTTCGGGCCGGCCGGCTACGGCCGGGACCTGCCGCTGGAGCGCTACTACCGGGACCTGCGCCGCTTCACGATCGCCGCCGGCACCCTGGAGATGCAGCAGTTCGTCGTCGCCCGCGGCCTGCTGCGCGGCTACACCGGGCTGGAGGTCCTCGCCTGAGCGGGGCCCTGGATGGGGGCCCTCCGCCGGAGCGGAGCGGGGACCCCCGCCTGGAGGCCCCCACCAAAGCGGTGGGGTGGGCGCGGACTGCGCAGGCCCCCGGTCGAGGGCCGCGGCGGCTCGGGGGCGCAAGGGCCCCACCCGCCGGCCGACGGCCCGCCGCGCCCCGCTCCAAGGCCCGGGACAGGAGGCCCCGAGTGTGGACTTCTCCCTGCCGCCGGCGGTGGACCGCTGGCGGGATGCCGCCACGGCCTTCGTCGCCGAGGTCCTGACCCCGGCGGAGGGCCTGCTGCCCCCCGCCGAAGGTGGCCTGCCCGCGGAGTGGCGGCAGCGCTGCGCCGCCGCCCGCCGGCAAGCCGGCCTCTGGGGGCTGACGGTGCCCGCGGCCGAGGGCGGCCCGGGCCTGTCCTGGGTGGAGCAGGCCGCGCTCCAGGAACGCCTGCAGCGCTCTCCCCTGGGCCTCTGGCCGCAAGGCCTCTTCACGGCGGGCGAGCCACCCACCCCGCTGTACGCGGAGGGCGCGGCCCGGACACGCTTTCTGGAGCCCTGCCTGCAGGGGCGGCGCCAGGCCCACCAGGTGTGGGCGGACGGGTCCCAGCCGGGCGGCGGCCCGCGCTGCACGCCCACGGCGGGCGGGGCGCGCCTGCAGGGCACCCTGGAGGCGGTGCCGGCCCTGCTGGCCGAGGACCTGGCCGTGGTCATCGCCCCGTGCGGCGGCCGCGCCTGGGCCTTCCTCTGCGAGCCAGGGCTCCCCGGCTACCGGGTCGTGCGCCGCCGGCCGGGGATGGGGGCCATGGAACTGGTGGACCTCTCCTGGGAGGACTGCGACCTGCCGCCCGAGCGCCTCCTGCCCGACGTGGCGGCCGCCGCCGGGCTGTGGCGCGCGCACGAACGGGCGGTGGTCCTGGGGGCGGGGGCCCTGGGGGCGGCGACGCACTGCCTGGAGCTGGGGCTGGGGCACCTGCGGCGGCGACAAACCTTCGGCCGGCCGCTGGCCGACCGCCAAGCCATGCAGTGGATGGTGGCCGACTCGGCGCGCGAGCTGCACGCGGCCCGCCTGCTGGTCTACCGGGTCGCGGCGGAGGCGGACGCGGGGCGGGCGGAGGAGGCGATGCGCCTGGCCGGGCCGGCCAAGGCGGAGGCGGCGGCCACCGCCTGCCGCGTCGTCGACCGGGTCATCCAGATGCACGGCGGCTCCGGATACAGCCGGGACCTGCCGCTGGAGCGCTTCTGGCGCGACCTGCGCTTCTACCGCCTGGCCGGGGGCGGGGAGGAAGCCCTCTGGGCAGAGGCCGTGGACGGCCTGCTGGCCGACCTCGACCACTGAGCCGAGGGGTCCGGGGCGCGGCGCCCCGGACCCCTCGGCTCCCTTGACCGGGCGGGGCGGGTCCGCGCGCGGCCAGGCTGCGCAGAGGGGGGCCACGGGCCCCGCCCGGCTGCGGCGACGGCTCCGGGCCCTGTGTCGGACGTGGCGGGTACCGGCCGCGGCGGGTCCGGGGCGGACGCAGGCTGGTCGGGTCGGCGTGGGTCCGCGGGGAGAGGGGGCGCGGGGATGCCCGCCCAAGACGGGGACGGGGACGGGGCAGAGGGTGGAGCCGGAACGAGAGCCGGAGCAGGGACCGACGGGACCGGGGACGGTGCCCCCGGCGGGACGGGGGACGGAGCCGCCGACGCCGATGGGGCCGGGGACGGAGCCGGGCGCGAATTCGCCGACGGCGCGGCCCTGCGGCCGCTGTTGCAGCCACGCGGGATCGCGGTCGTCGGCGCCTCGGGCGAGCCCGGGAAGTTCTCCTCCCGACTCCTCCCCTCCCTGCGGGCGTGCGGCTACCGCGGCGGGCTCTACCCCGTGAACCCGCGCTACGGCGAACTCGACGGCCGCCCCTGCTACCCGTCGCTGGGCGCGGTCCCCTCGCCCTGCGACCTCGCCATCGTCGCGGTGCCCGCCCGCCACGTCGCCGGGGTCGTGGCCGAGGCCGCGCGGCGGGGCGTGGGGGCCGCCGTGATCCTGTCCTCGGGGTTCGAGGAGGTCGGTCCGGCCGGCGCGGCCCGGGCGGCCGAGCTGCGCGCCGCGGCGGGGCCGGTGCGCCTGTACGGACCGAACTGCCCCGGCCTCTGGCAGGTCCGCGCCGGCCTCGTCTACACCTTCTCCGCCCAGTTCACCCCGGGCATGCTGCGCCCCGGGCCCATCGGCCTGGTGACCCAGGGGGGGGCCCTGGGGCGCACGGTGCTGGACGCCATGCCCGCCGGAGTGGGCTTCAGCTACTGGTTTTCCACCGGCAACGAGGCGGACCTCGACGCGGCGGACTTCGTCTCCTTCCTGGCCGACGACCCCGGTACGCGGGCCGTCGCCCTCGTGCTGGAGGGCTGGCGCGACGGCCGCCGCTTCCTGCGGGCCGTCGCGCGCTGCCGCGCCGCCGGCAAGCCCGTGCTCGTGCTGAAGATCGGCCGCACCGCCGCCGGCCGCGCCGCCGCGCACGCCCACACGGGGGCCGTCAACGGCTCCGGCGCCGTGGCCGCGGAGGCGCTGCGCCGGGCCGGCTGCGTCTGCCCCAGGGACCTCGACGAGTTGCTTCCCCTGCTGCGGTTGGTGGCGGGGCACCCCGCCCCGGGGCCGGGGGGGCTCGGCATCTGCACGTTCTCGGGGGGTGCCGGCGGGCTGCTGGCCGACCTCGCCACCGAGGAGGGGCTGGACGTCCCCGCGCTGTCGGCGGCGAGCGCGGCCGCCCTGCGCCAGTTGCTGCCGGACCTCGCCGCCGTGGGCAACCCGACGGATCTGACCACGGCCGTCCTCACGGACCCCGCCCTGGCCCGGCGCGCCCTGGAGGTGATGGTGGCGGACCCCGGGCTCGCCGCCGTGCTCTTCCCGCTGCCCCACCGCCACGACGACTTCGACCGGGCCATCGCGCCCCACCTGTGCGCGGTCGCGGCGGCGGCGGGCAAGCCCGTGGGCGTGGTGGCCCTCTCCCCGCAGTTCCCCGAGGAAGCGGCCGCCGACCTGCTGCGCCAGGGGGGGGTGACCGTCTTCCCCTCCGCCCACCAGGCCGTGCGAGCCGTGGCCGACTGGCTCCGCCTGCGCCGGCTCCCCCCGGCCTTCGCCCCCCCGCCCTGCCCGTCCGGGGCGACCGCGGGCGCCCCCCCCGCCCCGGATTGGGAGGGCTGGGGCGTGCTGGCCCCGCAGCGGGCCTGGGCGGACACGGCGGACGCGGCCCTGGCCCTGGCGG
>DAHWHV010000363.1 GCA_027335545.1 Clostridia bacterium | reverse complement strand
AGCGGCGAGGTGCGCGTCAGTCTGCGCAGCCAGCGCCGTGTGGACGTGAGCCGCTTGGCCGGCCTGTTTGGTGGGGGAGGCCATGCGCGGGCCGCGGGCTGCACCCTGCCCGGGCCGTTGGCCGCAGCCCAGGAGTCCGTGTTGGCCGCCGCGCGCACGGCCCTGACCGAAGGTGCAGGGGCGGGTGGGGCCCCGTGAGCCCGCCGGGGGGGATGCTCCCCCTGCTCAAGCCCCCGGGGCCCTCGTCGCAGCAGGTGGTGGCGTTCGTCCGCCGGCTGCTGCCCGGCCAGGGGCGCGTGGGTCACGCCGGCACGTTGGATCCCGGGGCGGCCGGTGTGCTCCCGGTCTGCCTGGGCGGGGCCACGCGCCTCTGCGACTACCTGCACCTGCCGCCCAAGGGCTACCGCTTCGAACTTGTCCTGGGGCTGGAGACGGACACGCAGGACGCGGAGGGACGGGTCCTGGGCCACCGCGACGCCTCCGGGCTGTCGCGCGCGGCGGTCGAGGCGGCCCTGGCCCGATGTGTCGGCAGGATCACGCAGCGCGTGCCGCTGTATTCGGCGCGACGGCACGAGGGGACGCGCCTGTATGCCCGCGCCCGCCGCGGGGAGGTGGCCCCACGCCCCGAGGCCCACGTGCGCGTCGAGCGCTTGGCCCTGCTGCGCTGGGAGCCCGGGCATCCGGCGCGGGCGCTCTGTGACGTCCTCTGTTCCACGGGGACCTATGTCCGTGCGCTCTGTACGGACATAGGCACCGGTCTCGGGGTCGGGGGGCACATGGGGGCCCTGGTCCGTTACGCGGCCGGGGGGGTGCGCGCAGAGGACTGCCTGACCCTCGAGGAGTGGGCGGAGGCGGTCCGGGCCTGGCTCGCCGCGGGGAGAGTGGGGGAGATCCCCGGCTCGGTGTCGCCCGCGGCGGCGGTGGGCTTCCTGCCGGCCGTCCACCTGGGAGCGGAGGAGGCCGAGGGCCTGCGGCACGGGCGCTGCCCCGGCCGGCGGGTGGCTGCGGATGCGGAGGGCGACGGCCTGGTGCGGTTGCTGGATGCACAGGGGAGCCTCCTGGCGGTGGCGCGGCGGACGGTCGCGGCGGGGGTGACCGGTTTCCGCCTGGAGAAGGTGCTCGCCTGACCCGCGGGAGCGCCTGGCGGCATCGAGGGCATGGGGGGAATGGTGGGTGCGGCGCTACACGGCCCTGGACGCCCTCGCGGCCGATCAGGCCCGCCCCGCCTACTTGGCGCTGGGCACCTTCGACGGGGTCCACCTGGGGCACCGCTCGGTGATCGCCACCATGCTCCGGGCGGCACGCTCGGCGGGCACACCCGGCGTGGTCCTGACCTTCGCCCCGCACCCCCTGGCCGTGCTCCGCCCCGACGCGGCCCCGCCCCTGCTCGCCGATTTCGACCAGCGGGCGGCCTATTGCCGGGACCTTGGGGTGGACGCCTTGGTGGAACTGCGCTTCGACGCCACGCTCGCCGCCGTGCCCGCGGCGGTGTTCGTCCAGGAATACCTCTGCCGCCAGGCCCGGGCCCGACGGGCCTTCGTCGGGGCGGACTTCACCTTCGGGGCCAGGGCGGCTGGTACGGCGGAGACCCTGGCCGTCCTGGGGCGCCAGGCGTGCGGCTTGGAGACGACGATCGTGCCCCTGCGCCTGCGCGGGGGGGCGCCCATCTCCTCCACCCGCATCCGTCAGGCATTGGGGGCCGGTCGGGTGGGTGAGGCCGCCCGTCTCCTGGGGCATCCCTTCACCATTCGCGGGCCGGTCGTCGCGGGGGACAGGCGCGGAACAACCCTCGGCTTCCCCACCGCCAACCTGCCCCTGCCCCCAACGGTCGCCCAACCCGCTCCGGGAGTCTACGCCGTGCGCTGCCACCTCACCCCGGCCGACGAACCGGGGCAGGGGCCAGGCACAGCGGACGAGTGGGACGCCGTGGCCAACCCCGGCCGCCGCCCGACCGTCGGGGACGGAGAACCCCGCCTGGAGGTCCATCTGCTCGGCTTCAGCGGAGACCTCTATGGTCGCTGCCTGGAGGTGGCGTTCATCCGGCGCCTGCGCGCCGAACGACGCTTCCCCGACCTCGCCCGGCTCGGCGCGCAGATCGCCAAGGACGTGGAGCGCGCACGGGCGGCACTGGGCCGGGCGGGCGCCTGAGGCGCACTTGCGGCGGTGGTCGCGGCGAGAGAGGACCCTGGCCGCGACCACCTATCCGCGCGCCGCCGGCGGCAGGTCCAGCGGGCCGGACGGCACCCAACCGGGGCGGCGGAATTCGGCGTGGGCGCGGCTGGCGATGCCGCCGCGATCGTTGAAGTCGCCCTCCACGCGGAGGTAGTTCGGGGCACAGGCGGTCACCAGGTCCTCCAGGATGCGCGGGACCAGGTGCTCGTAGTAGATACCTACGTGGCGAAAAGAGAAAAGGTAGAACTTGAAGGATTTCAGCTCCAGGCAGCGGGTCTGGGGTACATAGACGACCCGGAGGCGGCCGAAGTCCGGTAGGCCCGACCACGGACAGACCGAGGTGAACTCGTCGGTGCGGAGCTCGAGCAGGACCTCCCGCCCGACGCCTCCGCCCTGGCCAGCGTCTTCTCTGGCGTACTCAAAGGGAAAGGTCTGCAGGAGGTCGCTCCGGATCGCCTCAGGCCCGGCCGAGTCGAAGCGCCACCCCTCCAGGCCCACCGGCGGTTCCGGACGTCCACTCATCACCGCGCCCCCCTGCCCCTCGCTCGCTTGCCCGCCCCCGTGCCCCCGGCGGGGTCCGCCGCGGCCACGCCCCGCCGAGAGTCTGCCCGCCCGGCCGCGGCTCACACGGTGCGGGCGATGTTCCGCAGGGTCCCGATCGCGGGACTGCTGATGCAGATCTCGTCCCCGGGCCGCAGGGTGAAGTCGTCGGGCGGCACGACCCCCGTACCCGTCAGTAGGACGCTGCCGGCCGGCAGCCAGTTGTGGCGCAGCAGGTACCCCGCGAGTTCCGCGAAGGACCGCCGCATCTGGGCCGTGTGGGTCTCCGCCGTCCAGACGGCGGCGGAGGCGCGCCAGACCGTGCAGGCCACGGGGAAGCCGCCCGCGGCGACGGCCTCGTCCACCGCCAGGACCGTGGGCCCGAGCGCGCAGGAGTTCCGGAAGATCTTGGCCTGGGGGAGGTAGAGCGGGTTCTCACCCTCGATGTCCCGGCAGGACAGGTCGTTGCCCAGCGTGTAGCCGAGCACGCTCCCGTCCTCGTCCAGGACCAACGCGAGCTCGGGCTCGGGGACCTGCCAGCGGGAGTCGCCCCGCAGGCCGACCGGGGAGCCGGGACCCCGCAGTCGGTCGCCCGTCGCCTTGAAGAACAGTTCGGGCCGCTCGGCCCCATACACCCGGTCATAGGCGGTGTGCGCCTCGCCGCCCGGGGCCGAGCGCGCCTCCTGGTCGCGGGCGTCGCGGCTGCGGGCGTAAGTCACCCCGGCCGCCCACACCTCGGGCGCGGCCACGGGCGGCAGCAGGGCCAGGCCGGCCTCCAACTGGGCCAGGGTGGCGACGCGCGGCGCCACGGCCAGGGCGTCATCGAGCGCGTGCCCCACCTCCTGGGCCGGCAGCCCCCCGCGCGCCAAGCCGCGCAGCCAAGGCAGCGGGGAGGCGAAGCGCACCGGGTCGACGGCCGTCAGGTCGGCGACCCACTCCTCGGGACCGTCGCGCACCACGCCCAGCGAGGGCCCACGGCCCGGGTACTCAAAGCGCACGAACCGCACCCGCCGCACCTCCCCGTCTCCGCCTGCCGGGCCTCAGAGCGTGGGACCGATACGCCAGAGGCCGAACTCATGGTGGCCCAGCACCTCGCTGCGCGTCAGCCGGCCGTCACAGGTACGGAGGACATGCGCCAGCAGGCGCTCCCCGACCGCCTCGACCGATTCCCCGCGCTCCACGATGCCCCCGGCGTCGAAGTCCATGTTGTCGCGCATGCGCTCGAACATGGGCGTGTTCGTGGCGATCTTGACCACCGGCGCGATGCAGGACCCCGTCGGTGTGCCACGCCCGGAGGTGAAGACGGTGATCTGGCTGCCCCCGGCGACCATCCCGGTGAGCTGTTCGATGTCGTGGCCGGGTGTGTCCATCCAGACCAGCCCCCGCTTGGTCGGCCGCCGCCCGTACTCGATCACCTCGACCAGGGGCCGGCTGCCGCCCTTGTGGGCGGCGCCCAAGGACTTCTCCTCGATGGTCGTGAGGCCGCCAGCGATGTTGCCGGGGGAGGGGTTGCCGCCGCGCATGTCGTAGCCCGTCGCCAGGACGGCCTGCTCGTACCGATCGATGACCTGGTAGACCCGCTGGGCGACTTCCGGGCCGGCCGCCCGCTCGGCCAGCAGGTGCTCGGCGCCGATCAGTTCCGTCGTCTCGGCCAGCAGGACCGTGCCGCCCTGGTCGATCAACAGGTCGGCGCAGCGGCCCACCGCCGGATTGGCGGAAATGCCCGAGCAGGCGTCCGAACCGCCACACTCCGTGCCGAGGATCAATTCGTCCACGCCGGTCGGTTCCGGCCGTACCTCCGAAGCATCCTGCAGCAGCAGGGAGGCGGCGCGCGCCGCCTCGGCGGTGGCGCGGAGCGTGCCGCCAGCCTCCTGGATCAACACCAGTTCCACCGGCTTGCCGCTGCGCCGGGCGATGCCCTCGGCCACGATGCGGGCGGAGGCGGCCTCGCAGCCGAGCCCGCAGACGACGACCCCGTAGACGTTGGGGTTACAACCGTAGCCGACGAACGTGCGCATGGTCTGCTGCAGGTCGCGCCCCGTCTGGCCGCACCCGTGCTGATGACCCACGTAGACCGCCCCGCGGGTGATGGCCGCGGCGTTCTGCGCGATCTGGTTGGCACAGGTGATGG
>DAHWHV010000353.1 GCA_027335545.1 Clostridia bacterium | reverse complement strand
GGCGGTCGTCGAGCATGTAGGTGAGGAGTTCGCGGAAGACTTGGTCGTAGAGGGCGTCCACCCCGTCGTCGCGCTCGGCGAGGAGGCGGGCGGCCTCGGCGTCCGCGGAGAAGAACGCCGCGACGGCCCCGGCGACCATTTCCCCGGTGAGCGCCGCTAGGCGCTGGATATCGATGAAAGGGGAGATGGGCCGTTCGCCGTGCATGCGCAGCGTCGAGCGGGCGATGGCCGCCGCGTGGTCGCCCATGCGTTCGAGGTCGGTCACCAGTTTGTAGACGGCCGCGATGCGCCGGATCTCACGCTCGGCGGGTCCGGCGTGGCTGTGCACCCCGAGCAGGCGCAGGCACTCGCGCTCGATCTCTTCCTCCAGCCGGTCGATCGCCAGGTCGCCGGCGGCGACCGCGCGCGCCCCGTCCAGATCCCCGGACTCCAGGGCGGCCATCGCCCGCTCCAGGGCCTCCTGCACTAGGTCCGCCATGCGTTGCACCCCGGCCTCCACACCCTGGATGTCTGCCCGCTTCATCACCGGCTGGGGGGCGAGCCGCAGCGCCCGCGCCACGGCGCGCCCCCTCCCCCCTCTCTCGTAGCCGTCTTGTTGCCGACCGGTGGCCCCACCCCTGCCCCGCTGCGCGCCCCCTGGATCGACCCGTTCCTGCCCGCGGCACCGGCACGGCAGCGCTGCCCCTGGTCCCTGCGGTCACGCCCTGCTGCACGCCGTCGGGCGGTCGTGAACAGGGGGGGCGTGGCCGCCCGCGGCCACGCTCGGGCCCGTCACCGTCGCTTCCGCCACTCGTGGGTCGCTCGACGGGGCGCACCGCCGGTCCGGCGCCCGCCCCCGCCAGGGACCGTTCGCCGCACCCCGGATTCCCGTGCCGCGTGGCGTCCGGGGCGCTACGGGGCTCACTTCTCGGCTCACTTCTCGGCTCACTTCTCCTTGACGGCGATGTCCGCGGCCAGGTCCGCGGCGCGCCCGATCGCCCGTGCCACCTCCCGCAGGGCCGCGAGCACCTCGCGCAGGCGCAGGGCCTCCTCGGGCGGGCGGCTGCGCAAGGCTAGGTCCACACCCTGGCGATAGAGGCTCAGAGTCGTGTTCTCCGAGCGCTTGGCCCGCCGGGTGCACTCCTGGGCCGCCGTCTTGGGGAGGAGGCGGACCGCCCCCGCGAGGGCCGTCGCGCCCTCCTCCAGCGAGAGGCAGACCTCCTCGATGTGCGCGTAGCCCGCGCTGCCGAAGACGGCTCGCGCCAGCAGGGCGTCCTGGGCCGCGTCGACCACGTCGTCGAGCAGGCTAGAGAGGCCGAAGATGTCGTCCCGATCCAAAGGCGTCGCGTAGGTCCGCGCGAGGGCCTCGCTGAGCGCGCGGCGCAGCGCGTCGCCGTGGGCCTCGATCCGGGCCATCTCCCCGGGCGGGGCGACGGCGCGCAGCGCGGCACAGGCGCGCAACGCCACCTCGGCCTGTTGCGCCAACAGGGGGAGGAAGCGGTGGTCGGCGGGGAAGAGGAGGTCCCGCCAGTTCATCCGGCCAGACCCCCCAGGGTACCCGACACTCCGAGCAGGTGGGCCGCGGTCGCGAGGGCCGCCCCGAGGGCCAGGGCCAGGGGGAGGGTGATCAACCAGGTGAGGGCGATGCGGCGGGCGATCGACCAGCGGGGCAGGGAGAGGCGCCGGGCCGCCCCCGCGGCGAAGAGGGCGGCCGTGGCGGTTTGCCCGCTGCTGACCGGGGCACCAGCGGACGCGGCGAGCAGGACCGTCGCGCCCGCAGCCAGCTGGGCGGCCAGGGCGTCGCCCGCCCGCACGCGGTAGAGGCCGAAGCCCACCGTGTGGGCCACTCGGGCGCCGCCCAGGGCCATGCCGAGGCCGAAGGTGAGGATCGCCCCCCAGATCGACCAGGCCGGTACGGGGAGGTGACCGGCCAACAACAGGGTCCGTCCCCCGGCGCTTTGCCAGGCGCCGGCCAGTGCGAAGAGCCCCACGGCCTTCTCCGCGTCGTTGCTCCCGTACCCGAAGCCCTGCAGGAGGCCGGTCGCCGCCTGGAGGCCCCGCAGGGCCGCCGGGGCCCCTTCGTCGGCGTGACGCAGGAGCCGCCGCAACAGGCGCGACACCATGCCTCCGGCCGCCGCCCCCAAGCCCAGGGCCGCCACCATCCCGGCCAGGACCCGCCAGACCTGGCCCCAAACCACGCCACGGGGGCCAGCGGCCCCCAGCCCGGCGCCAGCGAGCGCCCCGACCAGCGCCAGCGTGGTCGAGGTGGGCAGGCCCCGCCACCAGCACCCGCCCAGGACGGCGAGGGCCGCCAGCAGGGCCTCGAGGTAGACCGCCGGGCCGAGCCGGGGCAGGGCCACGATGGAAAAGACGATGGTGCGTGCCACGGCGGTGCCCACGATCCAGGGGGCGGTGGCGGCCCCGGCCAGCAGGATCAGGGCCGCGCCGAGCAGCGTGAAGGCCCGCGCCGAGACCAGGCCCCCCATCAGATTGCCGCCGACCTCAAACCCCGCCACCGCGCTGTAGGCGCCGGCCAGCAGCAGCAGGGGCCAGGCGGGCGTCAGCGGCACCGGCACACCTCCCAGAGCGGCCGAGGGCCGCAACCTCCGCGCGGCCGCTCTTCCACCAACAGGCAGTCCGCTCCTGCGGCGCGGCCGCGCAGGCGTCAGCCCGGCACCTGCGGCGTAGCATGGCGCCATGCGTCGACTCCGCCCTGGCCGGCGGGGTGCGCAATAGGGATTGGGAGGGATGAGGGTGGAGCAGCGCGGCACCCACCGGTTGCCGTTCCCCCCGGACCGGGTGCGCTCGATCCTGCGGGACCCGGGCACCCTGGCGCGGCTCCTGGCGCGACAGGGTGTGTTCCGGCCGGTGGCGCCGGGGCTCTACGAGGGCGTGGTGGTGGTCGGGGTGCCGCCGTTGGCGCAGCGCTACCCGGCACGGCTGCGCACCACGTTCGACCACGACGTGGTCGTCGCGGAGGTCTTGGGGGAGGGACGGGCCGCCGGGTCGTACATTCAGGCCGAATGCCGGCTCTGCCCCGGGCCGGGCGCGGGGACGACGCTGCAGTATCGGGTGCGCGCGGAACTGGGCGGGTCGGCCCGCCTCTTCGAAACGACGGCGGCGGCCCGCCTGACCGCCGACTTCCTGCGTGGCCTGGAGGAGTTGGCCTCCTGCCCTGACGGCCCGGGCGTCTGACAGCCCGGGTGTGCCGTACGACGCCGGTCGGGCGTGGGGACCGGGTGCACGTGCGCGCTCGCCGCGCCAGGAGACCGGCGGGTGCGGGGCGTACTGGACGCCGGTCCGGCGCCGCCGGGCTCCGCTGCGCCGGGGCTGACGCCCGTCGGGGCGGCGCGCGGGACGGCGACCCGCCGGCCGGGGGGTGCGCGGATGAAGATCGCCGGGTTGGAGTTGTTCGCGGTTCCGCCCCGCTGGCTGTTCCTGAAGGTGTGGACCGACGAGGGGGTGGTCGGCTGGGGGGAGCCGATCGTCGAGGGGCGCGCCGAGACCGTTCGCGCCTGCGTCGGCGAGATGGCCGATGCGTTGATCGGCCAGGACCCCCACCGGATCGAGGACCTCTGGCAGGTGCTGTACCGCGGGGGGTTCTACCGCGGGGGACCGGTCCTCACCTCGGCGCTCTCGGGCATCGACCAGGCGCTTTGGGACATCAAGGGCCGGGCGCTGGGAGTCCCGGTGTGGCAACTCCTCGGCGGTGCCTGTCGGGAGCGCATTCCCGTCTACGCCTGGATCGGCGGGGCCGACGCCGCGGCGCTGGGGGCGCAGGCGGCGCGCGCCGTCGGGGAGCACGGGTTCCGGGCACTGAAGATGAATGCGGTGGAGGCGCTCGGCTACATCGACTCACCGGCGACGGTGCGTCTGGCGGCCCTGCGCCTAGCCGCCGCGCGGGAGGCGGTCGGACCGGACGTGGGCATTGGGGTCGACTTCCACGGTCGCGTCCACAAGGCGATGGCCGTTCAGTTGGCGCGCGCCCTCGAGCCCCATGCCCCCATGTTCATCGAAGAGCCCGTCCCGCCCGGCCACGACGAGGCGCTGGCGCACCTCGCCGCCCATACCACGATCCCCATCGCGACCGGCGAGCGCGTCTTCACCCGCTGGGGTTTCAAGCGCCTGTTGAGCGACGGGCACGTGGCGGTGGTGCAGCCGGACCTCAGCCACGCCGGCGGCATCTCCGAGGTGCGGAAGATCGCGGCGATGGCCGAGGCCTACGATGTCGCGCTGGCGCCGCACTGCCCCCTGGGCCCGATCGCCTTGGCCGCCAGCCTCCAGGTGGACGCCTGCACGCCCAACTTCCTGATCCAGGAGCAGAGCCTCGGCATCCACTACCACACCGGAACGGAACTGCTCCAATACTTGGAGGACCCCGGCGTGTTCGCCTACGACGGGGGATCGGTCCCCGTCCCCGCCGGTCCCGGGTTGGGGGTGAGCATCGACGAGCAGGCCGTGCGGCGGGCCGCCGCCGTCGGGCATCGCTGGCGCAACCCCGTTTGGCGCCTGGCCGACGGCTCCGTCGCCGAGTGGTGAGGGGTCCCCGTTCCGACTAGGGGGACGCCCGGGCAGCCCACGTCCGGGCCCGGATCCTCCCTGCCGCGCCTCGCCCGGCGGCGTGCATCCCGCGGCCCGGGCGC
>DAHWHV010000347.1 GCA_027335545.1 Clostridia bacterium | reverse complement strand
CCGCCCGCGCTCGGGCCGCATCATCCGCCCAGGGCCCGCCAGACACGGCGCCGCCCCTCCCCGCCGGACGTGGCGTGGAATTGCGGGGGGTCAGCTTCTCCTTTCCAGATGGGCGTGGCCGTCCGGGTCCGCCGGCGATTGACGGGATCGACCTGTCCCTCGCGGGGGGGGAGTGCGTCTGTCTGCTGGGGGCGACCGGATCGGGCAAGACCACGGTGGCCCAGCAGTGTTGCGCCCTGCTGGCCCCAGGCCGCGGGGCGCTCGTGGTGGACGGCCTGCGCCCGTGGGCGGCGGTGCGCCGCCGGCGTGCCCCGCTGCTCCGGACCGTGCGGCGGCGGGTGGGGTTGGTGTTCCAGCGCCCGGAGGAGCAGTTCTTCGAGGAGCGGGTACTGGACGAGGTTGCGTTCGGCCCACGGAACTTCGGGCTGTCGCCGCCGGCCGCCCTGGAGGCTGCTCGTGCGGCGCTCGCGGCGGTCGGGCTCCCGCCGCAGCTGGTTGGCCGTTCCCCCTTCGGGCTCTCCGGCGGCCAGATGCGCCGCGTGGCCATCGCATCGGTCCTCGCGGCTGGGCCACGGTACCTGTTGCTCGACGAGCCGACGGCGGGCCTGGATGCCCCAGGGCGGGCGGTGCTCCTGGGGCTGATCCGGTCGCTGAAAACCGACGGGGTCGGCGTCCTGCTGGTGACACACCGCATGGAGGAGGCGGCGGCGGTCGCGGACCGGCTCGTTGTGCTCCATCGGGGGCGCATCGTCCTGGACGGGTCCCCCCGGGCCGTCTTCGGCCTCGGCGCGCGGCTGCGGGAGTTCGAACTCGAGCCGCCGATGGCGAGTCTGCTGCTGGATGCGCTGGCCGAGGCCGGGGTGCACCTCCCCGGGCCCGCCCTCTCCCTGACGGAGGCCGTCGGGATGCTGTTGCCGCTGCTCGCCCCAAGTCGGTGAGCTGCCCGCCCCCGGCGGCCTGCGGCGTTTGGCCAGGTGGCAGCCGCCACGCCCCCGGCGGGGGGCCCTGGGCTCCCGCTGCGCCCCTTGGTCGGGCAGCCGGGCGGCGGCGCCGCGGCCTCGGCGTGGAGCGTCGCCGGGGGCAGCGGCACCAAGCGCGAATCCAGCCGGGGGGGGGCGAGGGCGGGTGCGGGTCACGATGGGCCAGTATGTCCCCGGCCCGTCCCCCGTCCATCAACTCGACGCCCGTACGAAGATCGGTGGCACGCTGCTCTACGGGGTCCTCCTGCTTGTGGCCCACGGTCGGGTGGGCCTGGCGGCCTGCGCGGCCTTCACGGGCCTGAGCCTGGCGGCGGCCCGCGTCCCCTGGGCCCCGCTCTGGCGGGGCCTCCGCCCGATTTTCTGGCTGGTGCTGCTGACCGTCGGTTTGGACGCCGTTCTGATCCCCGGACGCATGCTCTACCATCTCGGTCCCGTGGTGGTGACGGCGAGGGGTTTGCACCTCGGGCTGAGCACGGGTATCCGCCTGGGCCTCCTGGTGGCCCAGGCCACCGTCCTGACCGTGAGCACCCTGCCCCTCGAGTTGAGCTCCGGTGCGGAACGGTTGCTGCGCCCCTTCCGGCGGCTGGGGGTGCCCGCCCACGAGCTGGCGCTGATGTCCAGCATCGCCCTGCGCTTCATCCCGACGTTCACCGAGGAGGCGGAGCGCATTCAGAAGGCCCAGGCGGCTCGGGGCGCCGACTTCGGCGGGTCCCTGGGCGCCCGCTGGCGGGCCGGGGTGGCGTTGCTGGTGCCCCTGCTGCTCGGGGCGCTGCGCCGGGCCGATGACCTGGCGCTGGCGATGGAGGCGCGCGGCTACCGCGGCGAAGAGGGACGCACCTGCTGGCGCCAAAGCCGCGTCGACCGGGGCGACCTGGTGGCCGCGGGCCTCATGGCCGTCCTCGCGGCCGCGGTCCTCTGGAGCCGCCTGTCGGCGGGGGGGCGGTGAGGCCGGTGCCGACGGCGGGCCGGCGGGTGGCTCTCATCGTCTCCTACGACGGGGCCGGGTTCTCCGGCTTCCAACGGCAACCGGGCCGGCTCACCGTGCAGTCCGCCCTCGAGGACGCCCTCGGGGACCTCTGTGGGGAACGAATCGTCCTGCGGGGGGCGGGGCGAACCGACGCCGGGGTGCATGCGGCCGGGCAGGTCGTGGACGTGGGCCTGCCCGCGGGCCTGGCGATCCCCACGCGCCGCCTGCCCGCGGCGCTGGCCCAGCGGCTTCCCCCCGGCCTGGCTGCGGTGTCGGCCCATGACGTGCCCTGGGGCTTCGACGCCCGGCGCCAGGCACTTGCCAAACGCTACCGGTTCCTGATCTGGCGTCCCGCGGTGCCCTCCCCGTTCTGGCGGGGCTATGCCTGGCACTGGTCCGGTTCTCTGGACGTGGCGGCCATGCGCGCCGCCGCGGCGGCGTTCGTGGGGCGGCGCGACTTCAGCGCGGTGGCGGGGGCGGCTCGCCCGGTGCCGGACGCCACGCGGACCATTGCGGCCTGCACGGTGGAGGCATCGGGCCCGTGGGTGGCGGTGGAGGTCGAGGCCGACGGCTTTCTGTACCGCATGGTGCGGTCGATCGCCGGTACGCTGGTCGAGGTGGGTCGAGGCCGCTTCGGCGTCGCCGAGGTGTCCGAGATCCTGCGCGCGCGCCGACGCGCTGGGGCCGGACCGGCGCTCCCGGCCCACGGGCTCTGCCTGCTGTGGGTGCGCTACCGGCCGCAGATCGGCCTGCCCGATCCCACGGGGCGGCAGTGGCCACTGCCGCCTGGGCCGCCCGTGGGCCCGTGGCCGTGAGGCAGGCCGGGGGGCCCTCTGTCCCTCGCGGCCGGCCGCGCAGGCCTGGAGCCGCCGCACCCTGGCGGACGAGGTGTGGCCGGCGCCCCGGTCGAACGCCTCGGGGGACCCGGACCGCGATCAGGAGGGATCCCCTTGCCCACCGCCGAGCCCGGGGCCGGCCAGCGTGTCCGCACGCTGGCGCTGATCGATCGCATTATCGAGGTGGAGCAGGAGCTCTTGGCCATCCCTGGGGACGACCCGTCGATCCCGCTTCCGACCGAGCGCTTTCAGGCGGAGGCGGCGGAGGCCGCGAACCTGCTGCGCCTGGCGCGCGGCCGGCTGCGCCGCGCCGTGGGCGGCGACCCGGGCGC
>DAHWHV010000344.1 GCA_027335545.1 Clostridia bacterium | reverse complement strand
TCGCCCGGTCTCCCGGAAGAGGGCCACCCGCTCGCCGGGAGGCAGCGTCCGACCCACGGGCCCGACGACCAACGCCACGAAGAGGATCTCCCCCATCCAGAAGCCTGCGGCGAGGATGCGCAGGAACCGGACCGCCTGCCTGAGCCAGATCATCTCCCGGCTGCACCCCCCCCCGCTCCGGCGCCGCCCCGGTCCCCACGCACCGGGGGCTTGTGACCTGCTTCACATACCGGGCACCCGGCTCGGGCGTAGCGTGTGCAGCGCGGCGATGCCGGGGGGGCTGGGGCGATGCGCGAGCCACAAGACCCACTGGAATCCGCGGGTCCCTGGGACGCGGTGGTGCTGGGCGCGGGGATGGGGGGGCTGGCCGCGGCGGTGCGCCTGCGGCGGCTGGCCTCCGGGCAGCGCCGCATCCTGGTGATCGACCAGGCGGCCTGGCACACCCTGCGCCCGAAGCTCCCGGAGGCGATCGGCGGGGCCTGCCGCTGCGCCGTGCGCCTGCCGCTGGCGGAACTGCTCTCCGCCCGGCGGATTTCCTTCCTCCAGGCGGAGGTGCGGGCGATCGACCCCTGGTCGCGCCAGGTCTCGGTCCGGACGGACGGCGCTCATGACTGGACGGTGCGCTACGGGGCACTGATTGTGGCCCTGGGCAGCGTACCGGCGCCGTCGCCGGGCCCAGGGGGGGCCGCGGCGCGGGCCCTGCCGCTGTGGTCCTTCGAGGATGCCTGCGCGCTACGGCGCAGGCTCGGCCTGCTCGCCGCCCGCGCCCGGCGCCAGGGCGACGCGGAGGCGTTGTCGGTGGCCGTCCTGGGGGGCGGCTTCGTGGGGGTCGAGGTCGCCTCGGCCGTGGCGCGTTTGACCGGGGCACTGGTGGCGGGCACGCCCCTGCGGCCGGTCACGACCCTGGTCGAGGCCCAGGGGGGGATTCTGCCCGAGCAGCCGCCCTCCTTCGGCCGCCGGGTGGCCGTGGCGCTGCGCGCCCGGGGGGTGCGGGTGATCAGCGGCCACCGAGCGGCGCACGTGGGGCCGGATGCGCTGCTGCTCGACGACGGGACCCGGGTGCCGGCGACCACGCTGGTCTGGACGGGCGGCGTGCGGCCCCACCCGGCCCTGGCGGGCCTCGGTCCCACGGACCCCGGCGGGGCCGTCCCGGTGTCCACCGGGCTGGATGTGCGGGACCTCGGGGATGTCTTCGTCGTGGGCGACGCCGCCCGCCTCCCCGGCCCCCACCCGCCGCGCCCCTTCGACCACTCGGCCGCCGGAGCGGCGGCCATGGGGCGGCACGCCGCCGCGAACCTGGCCGCGCGCTGGCGGGGCCGGTCCGAGCGGGCCTTCCGTCTGCGGCCCGCGCCGCTACTAGTCGAGTTGGACGCGCGCCACGTCCTCGGCCTGACCGCGGGCGGGCGGCGGCTGGTCCGGCCGGCCCCCCTCTTGAAGCAGGTCGCCCTGGCCCGCCACGTCTGGTCGGTGGGGGGCTGGCGCACCCTGCGCGCCGTGTTCGGCGAGACCTTCTGGGAGCCGTGGCGGCGGCGCACGCCGGAGACGGACTGCCCGCCGCCCGCGGCGCAGGATGCCGTCCCCGTGCTGCTGGGCGGGCCCGGCGACGGGGCGGGGCACTGACGGGGCGCGCCCCAGTGCGGCCAGGAGCCGGCGCGCCGGGGCGCGCCCGGGGTGGTGAGTGGTCGGCAGTGCCGACCAGGAGGGTGGAGAAGGGCATGATCGCACGCGAGACCCAGGTCCATACGGCCTTCTTGTCCAGCGCGGACGCCCCGGCCCTGTTCGCGGCCCATGGCGTCCGCGCCGCGGAGAAGTGCCAGGTCGTCTGGGACGAGGTCTCCCTGGAGGACGCGGAGGCGTGGTGCCACCTCGGCGACCTCGACGGGCTGATCGCCGCCCTGAACGCAGCGGCGGGCGGGGGGGGCGCCCCGGGGGTGGCGGGAGGGGAGCCGGCCGCGGTCGACCGCGGCCGGGTGACGGGCTGACGCCCCAGCGCGGTGTGGTGCAGGCCGGGCCGCCGGGCCGGACCGCGAGGGGGTGGGGTGCGGATGAGCGGGCAGACCCGGCCCCTCTACGATCGCCGCGCCGAACACGACGCCTGCGGTGTGGGCTTCGTCGCCCACACCGCAGGGCCGTCCCACGAGGTCCTGCGCCGCGGGCTGGAGGCCCTGGCCCGTCTGGCGCATCGCGGGGCGGCGGACGCCGCCGGGGACAGCGGCGATGGCGCGGGCGTCCTGACGCAGGTGCCGCTGGGGTTCTTTGCGCCGGAGTACCACCGGCTCGGCGGCACCCGGCGGGACCCGGAGCCCCTCGGGGGGCCTTCTTCCTCCCCCGCGACCCGGCCCTGCTGGCGGCCGCGCGACGCGCCGTCGAGCGGGCGCTGGCCGCGGAGGGTCTGGAGGAGGCGGTCTGGCGGCCGGTGCCGGTGGACGAGGCCGCCCTGGGGGTCCAGGCGCGCGGCCGACGCCCCGCGATCCTCCAGCTCCTGGTGCCCCGGCCCGCCAGCGTGGACGCACAGGCCTTCGAGCGGCGTCTCTACCGTGTTCGGCGGCGCGCGGAGCACGGTTTCGGCGCGTTGGGCGCCGCGGCTCGGGAGTGCTACGCCGCCTCCTGCTCGGCGCGTGGCCCAGCCCTTTCTCTGCCTGGCGCACAACGGCGAGGTTGGCCGAGCACGGCCAGGAGGCGGTCGGCTCGCGGCGAAGTCCGCGTCACGAACAGCATCTTGGCGGACATCCAAGCCTTGGGGCGAAGGGCGCACCACGGCCGAGCGCCAGCCGATCGAGTGGCGGCGCACGGGGGGAATGGACCGGATGGAAGCGGGCGCCGAGCCGGTGAGGGCTGCGGTGACGCGCGTGGACATCGTCCGGGGGTTGCGCGAAGTGGGCCTGGGCCCGGGGGCCGTGGTCCTCATGCACTCCTCGCTGTCCTCGATGGGCCACGTCGAGGGCGGAGCCGATGCGGTCGTGGCAGCGTTGCTGGAAGTGGTGGGTTCAGCCGGCGTGGCGTCGGTCCCAACGCATACCTGGGGTACGGTGAACGCTCGGCAACCGGTATTCCATGTGCGGCTGAGTCCGTCGATCGTGGGGCGGATCACCGAGGTCTTCCGGCACCAGCCGGAGGCGCTCCGCAGCCGGCACCCGACGCACAGCGTCGCGGCCATCGGCCGCCGGTCGGCCGAGTACGTGCAGGGCCACGAGCTCAGCCAGACCCCCTGTGGGCGGGAGAGCCCGTACGGCCGCCTGTGCGCCTGGGGCGGAGCCGTACTGTTCCTGGGCACACAGCTGTCCGCCTGTACCCTCATGCACGCGTTCGAGGAATGGGCGCCGGTCCCGTGGGTGTTCGACCGCTGGGAGAACCTGTACACCGTGCTCGACGACGGCCGGGTGATCCCCGTGCCGTCGAGGCGGCACACCGCGGATCCCGGCTGCCGCAGGGACTTCCCCGGCTTGGAACCGTTGCTGCAGCGCCACGGGCTCATCCGCTACGGACGGATCGGCCAAGCGACGCTGCGCCTGCTCGACGCGGCGGGGGCCGAACGGCTGCTGGTCCCGCGGATGCGGGACGACCCCGACCTCGTGCTCCAGCGGCGCGTCCAACCGGTGAGTTGACAGGGGGTTTGGCCGGATCGCCCGTCCCGACAGGCCCTCCGCCCGCTCGCAGACGAACCCAGCCGGACAGGCGCAGGACTGGCCGGGGCGGGCCAAGCGCCACCATTCCTCCAGCCTGCGGCGCACGACCCTCCGTTCCGCGGTGACCCCGTCCCCGTCAGCGGCCGCACAGCACTCGACCAGGAGGGGTCCGGCGAACCCCGCCGCGCGCAGGGTCTCCGGCGCGTCCGGCGTTGTTGGGCCGAGCGTCGCGCGGACACCGGCATCTTCATCTCCCCTCCTCGAAATCTTCATCGCCCCTCTTCGAACGAGTACAGTGCATTCACCCTGCGGAGTAGTCTCTCCTGCTATGTGGCGTGCTGGGAGTGCCCTGGCCGACCTATGCGTGCCCCACCGGACTTCTGGAACAGACAGCGAGCTTCCGCACCAGCCGCCACCCGTGGCAGCGGCCGACCCTGACGCCTCGGCGGGACAGAGCGGCCCTTTGCGCCACCGGGAAGGCTCACCGGCGCGGCGGAGACCGGCGACGGGGCCGGGCGACGCCCTGCCCCACCCTTTGCCGCCGTCCGGGGCGCCACGGATACAGTCGCGAGCCCGAGGTGGAGAGAACCGGTAGAGGCCGGAGCGGTGCTGAGGAGACGGTGAGCCGCTCCGGAGACAACGACCCGGAACACATACCCAGGACCTCAGCCCGCCACCGGCGAACAATCCCTTTCGCTGCCTTGTCGTAGACGCCGGCGCTTCCAGGACGTATCCATGCAACTGAGCGCTGCCGACGGAGGTCTATATTGCTGGGGGTGAGGTGCATGATTCGCAGCGTGAGCAGCGCGGACATCTCCGCGATCACGCGCATCTACAACCACTACATCACCGATACGATTGTGACCTTCGAGGAGCAGCCGCTCGCGCCTATAGACATAGAGGCTCGCATAAAGGACGTGACGTCCACCGGTCTGCCGTGG
The DNA here is from genome assembly GCA_027335545.1 of Clostridia bacterium. The sequence continues at coordinate 2,248 of DAHWHV010000344.1, read as the reverse complement.
TTGGCGGCGGAAGAGAATGGACAGGTCGTAGGCTACGCATACGCGAGACAGTGGAACAGTCGCTGTGCATACCGGTTAGCGATGGAAAGCACTGTCTACCTGCACCAGGACTGCACTGGCCGTGGATTGGGCTCTTTGCTCTATCGCGGGCTGTTCCGCATTCTCCAAGATCGTGGCATTCATGCTGTAATCGCGGGCATCGCTCTGCCGAATGACCGGAGCGTTGCCCTGCATGAGAAATTCGGCATGCAGAAGGTCGCACACTTTCGCGAGGTCGGGTACAAGTTCGGCCGCTGGATCGACGTTGGCTATTGGGAGCGGCTTCTTTAGCCGAGACCCGGCTTGCGCTTGCCTGTGGTGCAGCCGTTTGCTCGAGGACGTCGGCGCATGGGGTGCCGGCGGCGCGCCTCGCTGCTGGGCTTCGAAGACACGGTCTCCACCTACCCGCGACCTCAACTCACCACCGTCGCCTGTCCGAAGACCGAGTTGGGCGAGCGGGGGGTAGGACGCATCCTGGAGCGCATCGCCGGCCAGGGCCCGGAGACCCGCACCGCCCACCGCCTGCCGGTCCGCCTCGTGGCGCGGCCTCCCCCCCGGGCGCACCCTGGGCGTCGGCGCGCGGGAGGGCCCCAGTGGGCGGCGCGGAAGGACCGACGGCGCCGGTCGCGCACCGGAGAGCGGAGGGACGGAAGTGTCGCAGCCCAACATCCTGTGGATCTGCTCCGACCAACAGCGCTTCGACGCGCTGGGCTGCTACGGCAACCCCTGGGTCCAGACGCCCCACCTCGACCGGCTCGCCGCCTCGGGAGCGCTCTTCGAGCAATGCTACTGCCAGAGCCCGGTGTGCACCCCCAGCCGCGCCAGCCTGCTCACGGGCCGCTACCCGCGCACCACGCGCTGCCGCCAGAACGGCCAGGACATCCCCGCGGAGGAGGTGCTGGTGACGCGGCTGCTGGCGGAGGCCGGCTACACCTGCGGCCTCGCGGGCAAGCTCCACCTCTCCGCCTGCCACCCCCAGGCCGCACCGGCGGGGGAGCGCCGCATCCAGGACGGCTACCACGAGTTCCACTGGTCGCACCACCCCGCGCCGGACTGGCCGACCAACGAGTACATCCGCTGGCTGGACGGGCACGGGGCGCAGTACGGCACCCAGCCGTTCGCGGGCAGCCGACACGTCCGGCGGGGGATGCCTGAGGCGCTGCACCAGACCACCTGGTGCGCCGAGCAGGCGATCGGCTTCATCGCGCACAACGCCCGCTTCTCCCGGCCCTGGCTGATGTCCGTCAACCTGTTCGACCCGCACCACCCCTTCGACCCGCCCGAGGACCTGCTCCGCCGCTACGCCGACCACCTCCGGGACGTGCCCCTGCCCGACTACGTGCCCGGGGAGTTGGCCGGCAAACCGGCGGTGCAACTGCGCTGCCACGGCGGGGCCTACGGCCATCCCCGCCTCTACCCGGCCGAGTCGATGTCGCCCACCGACCACCGCTGGCTGCGCGCGGCGTACTGGGCGATGTGCGACCTCATCGACCGGCAGGTCGGCCGCATCCTCGCGGCCCTGGAGGCCTCGGGCCAGGCCGAGCACACGGTCGTCCTCTTCATGTCCGACCACGGCGAGCTGCTCGGGGACCACGGCATCTACCTGAAAGGCCCGTTCTTCTACGATCCGGCGGTGCACGTACCGCTGATCGTCTCCTGGCCCGGCCACATCCCCCCGGCGCGGCATCCGGCATTGGCCGAACTCGTGGATCTGGCCCCGACCCTCCTGGAGGCGGCGGGCGTGCCGCCGCACCCGGGGATGCAGGGACGCTCCCTCTGGCGGGACCTGACCGCGGGGGTGCTGCAGCCGCCGCGCCCCGACGTGTACAGCGAGTACTACAACGCCGCCGAGCCCGACGGCTTCGCCACCATGCTGCGCACCGAGACGCACAAGATCGTCAACCACCACGGCACCGGGACGGGGGAACTCTACGACCTGCGCCAGGACCCGGCCGAGACGGTCAACCACTGGAACGACCCGGGGTACGCCGCCGACAAGCTCATGCTGCTGACGCGCCTCTGCGACCGGATGGCCTGGACCGTCGACCCCCTGCCCGCGCGCCGCAGCCCCTGGTGAGGGAGACCCGCGGCCGCGCGGCCTACTGCACGATGACGCGGCCACCCGCCGGGCCAAGGCGGTGCGCGCCGCTGAGCCCAAGCCGGGGGGCCGGGCGCGGCGCCCCCCCCCCGGGACTGGCCAGGGGCGCCA
>DAHWHV010000310.1 GCA_027335545.1 Clostridia bacterium | reverse complement strand
GCGCAGCGAGGCTGGGCGGCAGGCCCAGCGGTGCTCCGGCGCAGCGAGGCTGGGCGTGGCCCAGCGGTGCTCCGGCGCAGCGAGGCTGGGCGTGGCCCAGCGGTGCTCCGGCGCAGCGAGGCTGGGCGTGGCCCAGCCTCGCCCCCGCGCGGGGCCGCCAGCCGGGAAGCCGGCCATTGGACAGACGGGAGGGGCTGCGGTGATCGCCATCGTCGACTATGACGCCGGGAATCTGCACAGCGTCCAGAAGGCGGTCGCGGCCGTCGGCCTGCCCTGCCGGGTCACGGCCTCCCCCGGGGAGGTGGAGTCCGCCGACGCGGTCGTTCTGCCGGGCGTAGGGGCCTTCCGGGACAGCGTGGCGCGCCTGCGCGAGCGGGGGCTCCTCGACCCCCTGCGCCGGTTCATCGCCGCCGACCGGCCTTTCCTGGGCATCTGTCTGGGACTGCAACTCCTCTTCGAGTGGGGGGAGGAGGGTGCACCCCCGGGGCAGGCCGCGCCACAGCCGGGGGAGGCCTGCCCCGGGGCAGGCCTGGCGGCCTTCCGTGGGGCCGTGCGGCGCATCGCGGCGCCCGGCCTGAAGATCCCCCACATGGGGTGGAACGAACTGCGCATCGAGCGGGAGCACCCGCTGTTCGCCGGCCTGTCGCCAAGGGAGCATTTCTACTTCGTGCACAGTTACCACGCCGTGCCGGCGGTGCCCGAGGAGCGCTTGGCGACCGTGGACTACGGCGATCCCGTGACGGCGGCGGTGGGGAGAGGGCGGGTCTGCGCCGTGCAGTTCCATCCGGAGAAGTCCAGTGCAGCCGGCCTGCGGCTCCTGGCGAACTTCGGCCGCCTGGCGGGGGTGGGGTCATGAGCGAGGCGTCGGCCCGGGCCCAGGAGGGAGGCGGCCAGGCGCCCAGCGGTCCCAGCGGCGACACGGGCTGGTTGGGCGGGCGCGGGCCGTTCGTGCTGCTGCCCGCGATCGACCTGCGGGCGGGGCGCTGCGTCCGCCTGCTGCAGGGGGACCCCGAGCGGCAGGAGGTCTTCGCCTCGGACCCTGTGGAGGTGGCCCGGCGCTTCATCGCCGTCGGGGCCGAGGCGCTGCACGTGGTGGATCTGGACGGCGCCTTCGCAGGACGGCCGCAGCAACTCCCCCTGCTCGCGGCCATCGCCGCCCTCGGGGTGCCCGTGCAGTTCGGGGGCGGCCTGCGGACGGTCGGCGCAGTGGCGGACGCTTTCGGCGCCGGCGCCACGGCCGTCGTGGTGGGCACCCGGGCCCTGGAGGAGGGCTTCGTGCGGGAACTGCTCGGGCGCTGGGGGGCGGGCCGGGTCCTCGCCGGGTTGGACGCGCGCGGGGACAGCGTGGCCGTCTCCGGTTGGCGCGAGAGCGCCGGGATTTCCCTGCGGGACGCCGCGGCCGCGCTGCGGTCCTGGGGCGCCCAGACGGCGGTCTACACGCAGGTCGAGCGCGACGGGATGCTCGGGGGGCCAGACCTCTCGGGCCTGGAGCGCGTGGCCGCCAGCGGTCTGCGCGTCGTCGCCTCCGGCGGGGTGACGACGACCGGCGACATCGCGGAACTCCTGGCCCGGAGTCGCGGCGGTGTCTGCGGCGCCATCCTCGGGCGGGCGCTGTACACGGGACGGATCGCCCTGGCCCACGCCCTGCGGGCGGCGGGACGCACCTGAAGGGCGGCCGCAGGTCACGGAGGTGGTGGCGTGCTCGCGAAGCGGATCATCCCGTGCCTGGACATCGACGCCGGGCGCGTCGTCAAGAGCGTCCAGTTTGTCGATACTCGCGACATTGGCGATCCTGTCGAGCTGTGCCAGCGCTACGACGCCGAGGGGGCGGACGAGATTGTCTTCTATGACATCTCGGCCTCCGCCGAGGGGCGGCGCACGACGCTGGAGACGGTGTCCGCCACCGCCGCCCGGGCCTTTATCCCGCTGATGGTGGGCGGGGGCGTCGATTCGGTGGAACAGATGCGGCGTCTCCTGCGCGCCGGCGCGGACAAGGTGTCGGTGAACACGGCGGCCGTGGCCGATCCGTCCCTGATCGCGCGGGGGGCGGAGAAGTTCGGCCGGCAGTGCATCGTCCTCTCGATGGATGTGCGCCGTGTCCGCCCCGCGGCGAGCGAGGCGGGGGGCGCGGCGGTCCCGGCCTGGGAGGTCGTGACGCACGGCGGGCGGCGGCCGACCGGCCTGGACGCGCTGTCCTGGGCCGTGCAGGGCGAGCGCCTCGGGGCCGGCGAGGTCGTGCTGAACTCCATCGACGGCGACGGAACGCGCGACGGGTATGACCTCGATCTCTGCCGCGAGGTGTCCCGCCGGGTGGGCATCCCGGTGGTGGCCTCGGGCGGTGCCGGTCGCGTGGAGCACTTCGCGGCGGTGCTCGCGGCGGGGGCCGACGCCGCTCTGGCGGCCTCGATCTTCCACCGCGGACAGGTCAGCCTGCGCGCGGTCAAGGCCCACCTGGCGGCGGTCGGGGTCCCCGTGCGACTGCCCCGGACGGGATAGGCGGTGGGCGTGGCCCTAGGCGGCGCGCGGCGGCGCATCCGAGGGACGGAGGGGACGGAGTGGCGGAGGACGTGGCCGTGCGGCCGCAGTGCCCGTGGGAGGACCTGGCCTATGGCCAAGACGGCCTGGTGACCGTGGTGGTCCAGGCCGCCGGCGGCGGGCGTGTCCTGATGGTGGCCCACGCCGACCGGGAGGCCGTGCGGCGCACCGTGGCCGAGCGGCGGGCCTGGTTCTTCTCCCGCAGCCGCGGGCGCCTCTGGCGCAAGGGGGAGACCTCGGGCCACGCCCTGGATGTCCTGGAGGTGCGCTGGGACTGTGACGCCGATGCGCTCCTCTACCGCGTGCGAGCCCACGGCCCCGCCTGCCACACCGGGGCGGAGGGTTGCTTCTATCGAGGGGAGAGCCGAGGGGAGAGCCGAGGGGAGAGCCGAACGGAGAGCCGAACGGAGAGCGCTGACGAGGGCCGGGGCGCTGACGAGGGCGGCGGAGGTTGCCCCGGGCCAGGCGCCGAGACGCCGGGGCCTCGGGGTGCGGGGCCCGGCTTGGCTCCCGCCGTCGTGGACGCTGGAGGGGGACCCGCGGGCACACGCCCGGAGGGGGGCGTCGGCGGAGGCCCCGCGGCGGGCGCGAGCCTCGGGGCCGTGCTGGACGGCCTGACGGCCATCGTGGCCGCGCGTCAGCGGGAGCGGCCGGCTGGTAGCTACGTGGCGGACCTCTTGCGGGCGGGCGCGCCGCGGGCGTTGCAGAAACTGGGGGAGGAGGCCGTCGAGGCGGTGAT
>DAHWHV010000299.1 GCA_027335545.1 Clostridia bacterium | reverse complement strand
CCGCCCCACGCTGTCCAGGTCGTTGTGCTTGCCGCCGGCGCGGACGCACTTCTGCGCCGAGGTCGCCCGGGTGAAGGGTAGCCGCGATCGGCCCGTGAACACGTCCTTGAACTGGTTCATGCCGGCATTGGTGAACAGGAGCGTCGGGTCGTCGGTCGGCACCAGGGAGGCGGAGGGGACCCGCGTGTGGCCGCGGTCCTCGAAGAAGCGCAGGTAGGTCTCCCGGATGTCACTCGCACGCACGCGCCAACCCTCCCGCAGTCGTGCCCACCGAGTCGCGGCGGGGATTTCGGCGCGACCCCGTCGCACCCACGACCCCGGGGGCCAGCGGCAGCTCACCCCACACCGAGGAAAGCGGGACGAGCAAGGAGCCTCGGAAGGGCCGACCAGAGCACCCCGCAATCACCTAAGCCTACGCGGCGCGCGAGTGGCAGTCAAGGCGCGCACGGTGTGTCGGCCCAGCACCCGCAGGCAGCCGGCCGCCGGGATGGCCAGCACGATGCCGGGCAGGCCGGCCAGCCGCTCGCCGATCAGGAGAGCGGCGATCACGGTCAGGGGGTGCAGGCCCACCGCGCCGCCGACGATGCGCGGCGCCAGGAAGACGCTCTCCAACTGCTGGATGGCCAGGAAGGCCAGGGCCGTCCACGCGGCCAGACCGAGCCCCCCCGCTCCGACCGCGACGGCCAGGGCCGGTAGGGCGCCCAGCACGGGACCGAAGTAGGGGATGAGTTCGCCGATGCCGGCGACCAATCCCAGGGTGAAGGCGAAGCGGAGGTGCAGCAGCAGGACGGCCACCGTGGCCAGGGTCGCGACCACGGCGGCGAGCAGGAGCTGACCACGGATCCACCCCGACAGGACCGCGTTGAGATCGCCCAGGCAGGACATGGTGGGCTGACGCGCCGCCGGGGGCAACAGCCGGGCGAACTCTGCCCGGAGCCGAGGGAGGTCGCTGAGGAAGTAATAGGCAAGGACCGGGGCCAGCACGATCGGGACCACGAGCCCGAAGGCCCCGACCAACCCGCCCAGGGCCTGGCTCAGCGCGGCTCGCGCCCCCGCGGCTACGCGGGCCAGCGCCTGGTCCAGGGCCTGGCGCAGCGCCGGGGGCAGCGGCAGCCGCCCGTAGCCGGCCCGCCAGCGGCCGACCTGCCGCTCCAGCGCCGCGGCGTACCCCGGCAGGCGCAGGATCAACCGCTGCAGTTCACCGACCAGGTCCGGCAGGATGTAGTTGGTGAAGGCCCAGAGGCCGAGGGCGAGGAACGCGTAGCTGGTCAGGATCGCCAGGGGGCGAGGGAAGCGCGCGCGCCGGTGCAGGTACTCGACCGTCGGGGCCACGATGTAGCAGAGGACGGCCGCGAAGGCAAAGGGCGTGAGCGCGCCCCGCAGCCCATAGGCGACGGCCAGCGCCGCGACGCCCAGCCCCAGCAGGAGCCACCCCCAGGGGGGCCCGGGGACGGAGCGGCTCGCGGCTCCACGCGCCGGCCGGACGGCGAACTCCATGGCCGCCTCCATCGCGGCGTCCTCCGGAGTCTGCGCTGCGGCCCCCGCGCGCGCCGCCCACTCCCGAACGCCCCGCAAGGCCTCCTCCCCCGCACCCTCCTCTTGAACCTGCTCTTGAACCTGCTCTCGAACCTCCTCTCGAACCTCCTCTCGAACCTCTGCTTGAGGCTCGTCACGAGCGCCCGGCCCGGGGGCCGGTGGGGACTCACGACCCGCGCCTGCCGCTGGGTCTACGACCGACGCCGGACCGACGTCGGCCAGCCCCCCACCGGTCGTCCGCGCAGCCGCGGCCCGGGCGCCCCGCAGTCCCTCCTGCCCCCGCGCAGCCTGCGCCACCACCGGGTCGGCGC
>DAHWHV010000244.1 GCA_027335545.1 Clostridia bacterium | reverse complement strand
GGGCGGGGGAGGGGCAGGGGCGGGGGAGGGGGGCACACGGATCGCTCCCATTGGGGGTCGCCGCCCGCCCGGAGGCCGGCGCGGAGGGGCCGGGGGCCGCCGGCGCCCTCCAGGGCTCTCCAGGGCTTGCGAGGGGACCGGTGCCCCGCCCCGTCGACGGTCGACCGCGAACGTGACCACCGGCACCTCGCCCGCTGGGCCCTTTGGTCGCAGGGCCACCGTGCGGATGCCACCGGGCCGCCATCCGGCAGGAAGGAACTGGCGCATCACCGCAGAAGCCCCATTCCGCAGCCCGCCGGGAGGGATGCGCCATGTCTCCCGACCGTCCGCCGCTCAGCCCCGCCGAGGCAGCCCTGCCCGTCACCCGGGGAGTGCTGCGCGACGAACTGGCCACCGCGGCGGGAACGCTGCGCGCGGAGACGGCGGCGCAGACGGAGACGCTGCGCGGGGAGATGGCCGCGCAGACGGAGATGCTGCGCGCGGAGACGGCGGCGCAGACGGAGATGCTACGCGGGGAGATGGCCGCGCAGACGGAGACGCTGCGCGCGGAGACGGTCGCGCAAGGGGAGACGCTGCGCACGGAGATGTCGTCTCTCCGCGAGGACCTGCGCGAGGAGATCCACGCCTCGGAGTCGCGGACGCGCGTCTTGTCGGAGGAGACCCACTCCATGCTGCAGATCGTGGTGGAACGCCTCAGCGACGCCATCGGGGGCAACGCCCAGATCGCCCGCCTGGACACCGCCCTCGCCGGTGTCCGCAACCAGGCGGACGCGGCCGCGTCCCTGGCCGCCCGGGTCAACGACCACGAGCGGAGGATCGCGGCGCTGGAGGGGCGGTCGTAGCCGCCGACGCGTGCACGGCCCCGCCCGCCAGCGCGCCGCTGCGCACCGGGCGCGGGCCCCGGCCCGCCGGTCGCCGTCCCTCGCCGCCGCAAAGGAGGTCGCCCGCTTGCCGACACCCTCGTCTTGTAGCCTAACGCCCGCCGCCTTCGCCCACCTGCCGCTCGGCTCCGTGCGCCCGGCGGGCTGGCTGCGCGACCAACTGGAGTTGCAGGCCGAGGGCCTGACGGGGCACCTCGGCGAGGTCTGGCCGGACTGCGGCCCAGACAGCGCCTGGCGCGGCGGTGCCGGGGAGGCCTGGGAGCGCGGCCCCTACTACCTGGACGGCCTGGTGCCCCTGGCCCACCTGCTGGGGGAGGCGCGGTTGCAGGATCTGGCCACTCCCTTCGTCGAGTGGATGCTCGCCAGCCGACGGCCCGACGGGTCCTTTGGGCCGGCCCACAACGACGACTGGTGGCCGCGCATGGTCGCGGCCAAGGTCCTGACCCAGCACGCGGAGGCCACGGGGGATGCGCGCGTCGCCCCCCTGCTGCTCGGGTACTTCCGCCACCAACTGCAGACGCTGCCCGCGCGCCCCCTGCGGGACTGGGGCCGGGCGCGTGCCGCCGACAACGTCCTGTCCGTCTATTGGCTGTACGAGCGCACCGGTGAGCCCTTCCTCCTGGAACTCGCCCGGTTGCTGCTGGCCCAGGGCCTGGACTGGTCCGCCCTGCACGCGGCCTGGCCCTACCGCGAGCCCCAGGTCCACTTCGACCACCGCATCCACGTGGTCAACGTGGCCCAGGGGCTGAAGTACCCGGCCGTGCGCGCCCGCCTGACCGGCCAGCACGCCCGCGAGCGGGCGCACCTGGCGGCGGGGCTGGCGGCGATCTGGGCGGCCCATGGCCAGGCCCACGGCCTGTTCGCCGGCGACGAGTGGCTGGCGGGGACCGATCCCACCCGGGGGACGGAGACGTGCGCCGTCGTCGAGGCCCTCTTCTCGCTGGAGACCCTCCTGGCGTTCTTCGGCGACGCTGCGCTGGGCGACCTGCTGGAGCAGATCGCCTACAACGCCCTGCCCGCCTGCCAGAGCCCCGACCTCTGGCTCCACCAGTACGATCAGCAGTGCAACCAGGTCCAGTGCACGGCCGCGCAGCGCCCGGGCTGGTCCAACGGCGCCAGGGCCAACCTCTTCGGCCTGGAGCCGAACTTCGGCTGTTGCACGGCCAACCTCCACCAGGGTTGGCCCAAGTTCGCCGCGCGCCTCTGGGGCCGAGCCCCAGACGGGGGCCTGGCCGCCCTGGCCTATGCCCCGTGCACCCTGCGCACCGCCGCCGTGACCGTGCGGGAGGAGACGGACTACCCCTTCCGCGACGAGGTGCGCCTGGTGATCCACCCCGTCGCGGCGGAACTGCGCCTGCCGCTGCACCTGCGCGGGCCGGCCTGGTGCGCCGCCGGGACGTGGCGCGTGGGCGACCAAGCCCCCCAGCCCCTGACCCCCGGCGGGTGGCAGGTGATCGACCGCGTCTGGCGCCCGGGGGACACGGTCGTGCTGCACCTGCCGGGCACCCCGGAGCGCCAGGTGCGCCCCAGCGGCGGCGTCGTCGTGCGGCGGGGCCCGCTCGTCTTCGCCTACGGGATCGCCGAGGACTGGCGGAGGGTGGGCGGGGAGGACCCCGTCCCGGACTGCGAGGTCCGGCCCGGGGCGGCCTGGAACTACGGCCTGGTGCGCGGCGCGGCGCTGGAGGTGCGCCAGGCCCCCATCCCTCGCCAGCCCTTCGCCGCGGGTGCATCCCCGCTGCGCATCGTGACGCGGGCGCGGCGCGTGCCCGGCTGGATGCTGGACGGCCCCTCCGCCGCGGCCCTGCCCACGCCGCCCGTGCCCGCCCTGGGGCCGAGCGAGGCGATCGAGCTGGTGCCCTACGGTGCGGCGCGCCTGCGCGTGACGGAACTGCCGGAGGTGGAGGCCTGAGGCGTCGGCCTGGCGGGGGCGCGCTCACCCTCATCCCAGATGCGCGTATGGTCGCGGTCCAAGAGCCGTGGTCCGTCCACCGGCCCTTCCCGAACCCTCATCACCCCCTCACGCGCGCTTCATCTTCTCGCCCCAGGATGGTCGGCGGGGACGCGCCTGCGCGGCCCGCATGGAGCCGGGGGGGGGGGGGCGGGTGGCGGCGCAGGGGCAACCCACCGGCGGGGTCCCGCTCCTGGAGTTGAAGAACATCGGCAAGGACTACCGCGTCGGCGGCGGGGTGGTGCGCGCCCTGGAAGGGGTCACCTTCACCGTCGCCGAGGGCGAGTTCCTGTCGATCGTCGGGCCGTCCGGCTCGGGCAAGTCCACCCTCATGAACATCCTCGGCCTGCTGGACCGCCCCGGGGCGGGCAGGTACCGCCTGGCGGGACGGCCGATGGAGGGCATGGGCCCCAGGGCGTTGGCGGCGGAGCGCAACGAGCGGATCGGCTTCGTCTTCCAGGGCTTCTTCCTGCTGCCGCGCCTGCGCCTGGTCGACAACGTGGCCGCCCCCCTCCTCTACCGGGGCCTCCCCCCCGCCCTGCGCCGCCGCCGTGCCCTGGAGGCCCTCGCCGTCGTGGGGATCGAGGACCTCGCCCTGCGCCGCCCGACGGAGGTCTCCGGCGGGCAGCAGCAACGCGCCGCGATCGCGCGTGCCCTGGTCACGCGCCCGCGCCTGATCCTGGCGGACGAGCCCACGGGGAACCTGGATACGCGCACCAGCCACGAGATCATGGACGCCTTCAGCGCCCTCAACGCCCAGGGCCTGACGGTGGTGCAGGTGACGCATGAGCCTGACATCGCGCGCTACGCGGGGCGCATCGTGACCATGCGCGACGGGCGCGTCGAGTCCATCGCCCCGGCCTGACGCACGGCGGACCCCGGGCGACGGGTGCCCGCGCCGACCCGCGCGAGCGTGAGGAAGTTGGAAGGGCGGGTGGGGCCTGTGTTGGGTTGGCGGCGCTTGGTGGGCACACTCGGCGCCCTGGCGGTCGTGGTCGCGGGCGCGGCGGCGCTGCGCGGGCACTTCGCGGCCAGTGCGGCGGTGACGCGGCCACCGGTCTACGCCACGAGCCGGGCCAAGGTCGGCACCATGATCGCGGATGTGTTCGGCTCGGCCCCGTTGCAGCCGGCCGCCCAGGCGCTCGTCACCTCCCCGGCGTCGGGGCTGCTGCAGGCGGTCCCCGCCACGGAGGGGGTCGCCGTCGCCCGCGGCGCCGCGCTGGCGCGGATCGCCGATCCGGCCCTGGTGCTCAAGGTGACGGGTGACAAGCTCGCGCTGAGCTCGGCCACGCGCGCCCTGGCGGCGGCGGAGGGGGTGCCCACCGCCTCGGCCCTCCGCGCCAGCACCGAACGCCGCGTCGCCGTCACGGCCACGGTGACCGGGAACGTCACGGGCACGCCCCCGGCCGTCGGGACGGGCGTCAGTCGCGGCCAGACGCTCTTCCAGATCGTGGATCCCCGCACCCTGGTCATCCAGACGGGGTTGGTCCCCCTGGTCGCCGGGCGCGTGCGCGCGGGGGACCCCGTGCAGGCCCACTTCACGCGCTTCGCCGGGACGGTGCCCGGCCGGGTGACCGCGATCAGCCGCACGCCCCAGGCCTCACCGACGGGCAGCCACGGCGTGTACGCAGCCACGATCGCCCTGACCAACCCGTTGCTGTTGGCCCCCGGCGACCGCTGCCAGCTCTCGATCCGGGTCGGTCCCACGGCCTGGCTGACGGTGCCCCACCAAGTGTCGATCACCGGCTACCTCCACGTGGTCAGCGTGCGGGCGCCCGTCTCCGGCCGGGTGCGTTTCCTCGGCATCCCCGCGTCCCACCTGGTGCGGGCCGGGCAGCCCCTGCTCACGGTCGGGGGTGCGGCCTTCCGCGGACGGATCGCCGCCGGCCTGATCGCTGTGCGGCAGGCGCAGGCCCAGTTGCGGCAGGACGAGGCCACCCTCGGCCAGTTGAGCGTGCGCAGCCCCCTCACGGGGATCGTCGGCCGGGTCCTCGTCCAGCCGGGGCAGACCGTGTCGGCGGGCACCCCGCTGACCACCGTCTTCGACAGCCAGGACATGAAGCTCACGCTCCAGGTCAGTGAGCTTCAGATCGGGGAGGTGCACATCGGGCAGGCGGCGCAGATCACGACCCCCGGGGTGCCCGGCCACACCTTCGTCGGCCGGGTCGTCTCGATCGGCACGGTGGGCCACACGAGCACCGGGCTGGCCACCTTTGCCGTGCGCGTCGTCGTGTCCCACACCTCCCTGCTCAAGCCCGGCATGACCGCCGGGGCCCGCATCGTGATCGCCAAGGCCTCTAGCGCCCTGATGGTCCCGATCGCCGCCATCCTGACCCGCGGGCGGCACGAGGCGGTGGAGGTGCTCCGGGGGGGGCTGCCGCACACGGTGACCGTGCGCCTCGGCCTCACCAACAGCCGCTACGCCCAGATCCTCTCGGGGCTACGCGCCGGGGAGACGGTGGTGACCGGCAGCGTCGGCGCCGCGCCGGCGCCCAACGCGTCGTCCGGGGGCGGCGGGCATGGCGGGGGCCACGGCAAGCTGGCGGCCGGATGATGCGCACGCTCTGGCGTTGGCTGGCCCGGGGCGAGGTGGCCTGGACCGGCGCGGTCACCGGCGGTCTGCGCTCCCTGCTGACGGTGTGCGGCGTCGCGGTCGGCGTCGCCGCGGTCATGACCCTGCTCGCAGCGGGCCAGGGGGCCAAGGCGGTGGTCGCCGCCCGCTTCCAACACCTCGGGGTCGACGTCGTCACGGTGCAGGCCAACAGCGGAGCCGTGCTCCGGGCCTCCGTGGCCGCCGGCCTGGCCCAGCGGGTGCCCGACGTCACGGCGGCGATGCCGCTGGATGCCCTGAAGCTGCCGGTCACCTGGCGCCAATCCCTGGGCACCCGGGCGGAGGTGCTGGGCGTCACCACGCAACTGCCGAGGATCGACTCGCTCCCCGTCGCGGCGGGCCGCTTCCTCAGCAGAGTGGAGGACCGCCGCGCGCTGCGCGTGGCCGTGCTGGGGGCCACGGCGGCCAACGGGCTGTTTGGCGCGCTGAACCCCGTGGGCCAGACGATCTACCTCGGTGCCACGCCCTTCCAGGTGGTCGGCGTGCTGGCGCCACTGCACACCGGCGCGCAGTTGCGCGGCTCGCCGCTGGCCAGCGCCGCCTCCGGCGTGCCCGGCCCGGTCGGCGCCGCGTCGGGGGCTCCGGCGAAGCGCGCCCGGGCGGCCAAGAAGCAGACGCTGCGCAGCAGTGCCAGCCTGGGGCTCGGGATGAATAACAGCGTGCTCATCCCCGAGCGCACGGCGGAACTGCTCGCCGGCACACCGGCGATCAGCGCCATCTGGATCAAGGTGCGCACGCCGGGGGCCGTGGGCCCCGTGCTCTCCCAGGTGCGCCGCCTCTTGGCCCTGCAGGCCGGGTCCGTACCCCACGGGCCGGGGCACCACGGCGGCCATGCGCTCGTCCTGGGGCACGGGCACCACAGCGGCCCCTTCAGCGTAACCAGCCTCGGCGCGCTGGTACGGCAGGCGGGCGCCGCGAGCCGGACCCTGTCCCTGCTGCTGGCGGCCATCGCCTCCATCTCCCTGCTGGTCGCGGGCATCGGGGTGCTGAACGTGATGCTGGTGGCCGTCAGTGAGCGCACGGTGGAGATCGGCCTGCGCAAGGCCATCGGGGCCACGGGGGAGGACCTGCTGGCACAGTTCCTCCTGGAGTCCGTGCTGCTCTGCGGCTCCGGGGGGTTCCTCGGGTGGTTGGGGGGGTATGTCGGCATCCGCCTCTTCGCCGCCGTGGGCATCGCCGCCCAGCCCCTGCCGGGGGCCGCGTTGCTGGCGGTCGCCGTGGCGGTAGGCCTGGGGGTCCTCTGCGGTACCTACCCGGCCTTCCTGGCCTCCGAACTCGAACCGGTAGAGGCCTTGCGGCGATCGTGACGGGCGCGGGCGACCGGGTGGCTGGGCGGGGCCGCCCCCGGGCCCCGCCGCGCGCAGGAGTGGGCGGGACGGGCGCCCTGGTTGGCGGCGGGGGCCCTGTGGGCCGGGGCCCGCGGAGGACGCCGCCTGGGTCAGGGAGAAGCCTGTCCCCGTGGCGCCCGGGCGCGGGCGTGGGGGCGCCACGGCGGGGTGGCGGGGGAGGGTGCCGTGTTCACGCAGACCGGACCGGGCGGGCGCGTGCTGGCGGTCGAAGACGAACCGCGCCTCGCCGCGCTTCTCCGCCTGGAGCTGTCCCAGCGCGGGCTGGAGGTGTGGGTCGCGGCCGACGGGCGGGAGGGCCTGACCCTGGCCCGCCGCGGCGGCTGGCTGGTGATCCTGCTGGATCTGATGCTGCCCGGCCTGCCCGGCCTTGAGGTCTGCCGGCGCATCCGCGCCGGGGCCTTCGGGCCCGAGCCGTCGCCCGGGGAGGCGGCGGGCGAAGCGCCCGGGCCGGGGGCGGCGACCACGGGCGTGCCGATCATCATCCTCACGGCGCGCGCGGACCTGCAGGACCGGGTGGCCGGCCTGGACGCGGGGGCGGACGACTACGTCTCCAAGCCCTTCCATATCGAGGAGGTGCTGGCCCGGATGCGGGCGGTCCTCCGCCGCCGCGGCGAGGGCTTCGATCACGCCCTGCGCGTCGGCGACCTGCGGTTGGACCGGCGCGCGCGCACGGTCTGCCGCGGCGGGGCGGACGTCTCCCTGACCCGGCGGGAGTTCGACCTGCTGGCCTTCCTGATGGAGAACTCCCCCTGGGTGATGACCCGCGACGTCCTGCTGGAACGGGTCTGGGGCTACGCCTACAGCGGCACGAGCAACATCGTCGACGTCATGATCCGCCAACTGCGCGCCAAGGTCGACCGAGCCCACGGGGCCCCGCTCATCCACACCGTGCGCGGCGTCGGCTACGTGCTGCGCCAGGACCCCCCGTGAGGCACCGCATCGGCTGGCGGCTCACGGCCTGGTACGGCCTCTCCGTGCTCCTGGCGCTGGCCTGCAGCACCTTCGTGGCCCTGCGCCTCCTCCGCCCGCTGCTGACCGGGGACACCTTCCGGACCCTGGCCGACACCGGCGTCACCGTCGCCGCCCTGGTCGCCGGCGTGCCGGGCGCCCCCGGGCACGGCTCCGGAGGGGAGGCCGGCGGCACCCGGGGCGAGCGGGTGCAGATGGGCCTGGGCAACCCGGCCCTGGTCCTGGTGGCCCCGGGATCGGGCCAGTTGGTGCAGGTGGAGAACGCCCAGGGCGTCGTCGTCAGCCGCTCGGCCAACCTGGAGGGCGGCACGCTGCCCTTGCCGCCGGCCCCCCGTGTCCCGGCCCGCGGCCTGCGCCCGGCGCCCGGCGGCGCCGGGCCGCCCCTGGCCTGGGTCTCTGCGCCGTTGCGCCGGCACGGCGCCGTCGTCGGCGCCGTACAGGTCGCCAAGTCGCTGGGTTCGGTCTACGCCTTCCTCCGGCAGGCGCGCCGCGTCCTGCTCTGGGTCGATGTCGCCGGGGCGGGGCTCGGCGCCGGGGTGGGCCTGCTGCTGGCCAACCAGGCCTTGGCCCCGGTGCGCCGGATCATCGCCGCCGCGCGGCGCATCGACGCCCACAACCTGGAGGCCCGCCTGCCGGAGGACGGCCCCCGCGACGAACTGCGCGACCTCGCCACCGTCTTCAACCAGGCCCTGGAGCGCATCGCCGAGGCGGCCCGGGCGCGCCAACGCTTCGTTGCTGTGGCCTCGCACGAGCTGCGCACGCCGCTGGCGATCATCCAGGGCTACGCCGAACTCCTCGGCCGCTGGCAGACCCAGGGTGCGGAGGTCACCGAGCAGGCCGCGACGGCGATCCGCGAGGAGGCCGCCCGGATGCGCCGCCTGACCACCCGCCTCCTGGTCCTGGCCCGCGGCGAGCACGCCGAGCGCGGTCGCTGGGAGCGGCTGGATCTGGCGGCGCTCGCCGCCAGCGTGCATGAGACGATGGTCCTGGTCGCCGAGGGGCGCACCCTCCGCCTGGCGGCGCCCGACCCCGTGCCCGTGCTGGGGGACGCGGAGCGCCTGCAGCAGATCTCCGTGATCCTGGTGGACAACGCCCTCAAGTACACCCCCGCCGGGGGGTGCGTCACCATGGCGGTCGGTGGGTCCGAGGTGGCCACCCTGTCCGTGGAGGATGACGGGCCCGGCATCCCCCCGGACCTCCTGCCGCGGTTGTTCGAACCGTTCTTCCGCGGCGACGAGGCCCACGCGCGGGGGCAGGACGGCTTCGGCCTCGGGCTGTCCATCGCCCAACTGCTGGCCCGGGAGCACGGCGGGGAGGTCCGGGTGCGCAGCGAGGTGGGCCGCGGGAGTTGCTTCACGCTGGCCCTGCCGCTGGCCCCGCCGGGGCCTCCGCCGTCCCTGCCCTGAGGGCCCCGCCGGGCGCCGCCTGGGTGGTGGCGCCCAGCCCCGCGGCGGGAGGCCCGCCCGGGCGGCGG
>DAHWHV010000240.1 GCA_027335545.1 Clostridia bacterium | reverse complement strand
GCGCCGCCCTGGAGGCCTGGGCCGGCGGGGCCCCGCCCTGGTGCGGGCCGGACCGCCCGCCGGGAGGGGGCTGGGGGGCGTGAGGGGCAGGGCCGGGCCCTGCCCCTCACGCCTAGCCGGATGGGCCGCGCGGGCCCGGTGGACCGAGGCACCACCCGCCCCCTGCGGGGACGGTCTGGCCCCCTCCCTGTGCCCCGGCCCAGGCGGGCTCCGGCCGGGTCGCTGCGTGGCCCCATCCCGCCCGTGGGTGCCCCCCCGCTTCCCGCCCCTGGCCCCCTCCCGGCCCGGCTCCTGACCCCCTTCCCCACCCCCCCCCATGGCTGGAGGCTGCCACCGTGGACCTGCCCGCCGACCCCGCCGCGTCCCGCCCCGGCGCCGACGGCGCTCCCGCCGCCCCGGGCCTGCTGCCCCTGCCGGCGGGGCACCCCGCGGACCCCGCCGCCGACCCCCCGTGGCCGCGCTGGAGCGCGCAGCCCCTGCCGGCCGCCGCTGTCGCGCAGGCCCTGGCCTGGGACGGCACCCGTCTCTGGGTCGCCGGCCCGGGGGTCTGCGGCACCCTCGGTCCGCCCTGGCCGGAGCCCGCCTGGGCGGACCTGGGGCAGGGGGCGGCCTGGCTGCGGGCCGGGGTCCGCGCCCTGCTGCCCGGGGGCGGCGGCTGCTGGGTCGGGCTGCCCCACGGGCTGGCCCACGCAGGTCCTGCGGGCGGGTGCCTGGTCTGGGACGCGGACGCGGGGGAGGTCGGCGCGGGGGAGGGTGGGGGCCCGCTGGCCCTGGCCGCGCACCGCGACCGGCTCTGGCTGGGGCTGCACGGCGGGGGCATTGCCTGGCGCTCCCTGGACCCCGCGCAACCAGGGGGGCCCACGCTGGTCTGGCACCTGCCCGGGTCCGTGCGCGCCCTGGCGCCGGCGCCCGAGGGCTGGTGGGCGGCCTGCGACGCGGGCCTCTTCTGGTGCGGCGCCGCGGGGGTGCGGCGCATCGAGGCCACGGCCGCCCGGGCGCTGCTGCCCCAGGGCGAGGGGTACCTGGTCGCCACGGCCGACGGCCTGCGCCTGCTGACCCCGGACGGGGCCTGCCGCGCGGCGCCCGGGGATGCGACCCTGCCGGTGCGCGACCTCTGGCACCTGGCGCGGACGGGGGACGGCGCCCTCTGGGGCGGCGGGCCCTGTGGCCTGGTCCGCGCCGGGCGCGAGGGCTGGCACTACCACCAGGGCCCGCGCTGGCTCCCCGACGACGCCGTCCTGGCCCTGGCCGGCTGCGGCCCGGACCTCGTCGCGGCGACCTCCGCCGGGTCGGCGGTGCTGCGCGCGGCACCCACGACCTTGGCGGCCAAGGCCGCGGCCCTGCAGGCCCGGGTGGCGCAACGCCACCTGCGCCTGGGCTGCTTCGTCGAGGAGGCCGTGCTGCCGGGGCCCGGCGTCACCGCCGGCGCGGTGCCGGACCTCTCGGACAACGACGGCCTCTGGACCGGCCTCTACCTGGCGGCCCAGAGCTACCGCTACGCCGCCACGGGGGAGGCGGAGGCGCGGCGGGAGGCCGAGCGCGCCTTCGGGGCCCTGGAGTGGCTGGAGGCGGTGACCACCATCCCCGGCTACGTCACCAAGTGCATCGTGCCCGCGGACACCCACCCGGGGGGCACGTGGTACCCAAGCGCCGACGGCCACTGGCGCTGGAAGGGCGACTGCAGCTCCGACGAGATCGTCGGCCACTTCTACGCGTACAGCCTCTACCACGACCTGGTCGCCGACGCCGCCGGGCGGCGGCGCGTGGCCGCGCTGGTGCGGCGCATCCTCGACCACATCCTGGGCAACGGCCTGCGCATCCTGGAGTTCGGGCGGCGCACCCGCTGGGGGTACTGGAACCCCGAGGCCCTCAACGGCCCGGAGGGGCGGTGGGGCGACCGCGGCCTGAACTCCCTGGAGATCCTCTCGCACCTGCGCGTCGCGGCGCGGATCACCGGCGACCCGGGCTACGCGGAGCGCCAGGCGGCCCTGGCCCACGGCGACGGCTACCTCGACAACCTCGCCCGGGTGCGGCCGGACGTCTCTGGCCTGGTCAACCACTCCGATGACGAGTTGGCCTTCCTGGCCTTCGACCCCCTGCTGCGCTACGAGACGGACCCGGCGCTGCGCGCCGCGGCCCTGGCCTCCCTGCGCCGGGCCTGGGCCCTGGAGCGGCCGGAGCGGAACCCCCTCTGGAACTTCATCTACGTGGCGCACACCGGGGACCGGGAGGCCCTGCCCGACGCCCTGCGCACGCTGGGCGAACTCCCCGAGGACACGATCGCCTGGCCCGTGCGCAACGCGCGGCGCGCCGACCTCACGCTCGATCCGACCCCGGACCGGCACCGGGCCCGCCAGGCCACCCGGGTCCTGCCCTACGACGAGATCGCCCTGACGCGCTGGAACGACAACCCCTACGTCTGCGACGGCGGCAACGCCCGCCGCGAGGGGGACGGGGTCCACTACCTGCTGCCCTACTGGATGGGCCGCTGGCATGGCTGGATCTCCGGCTGAGGCCCCGCGGGGCCTCCTGAGATCCCCCCCGCGCGGGTGCGCGGTG
>DAHWHV010000235.1 GCA_027335545.1 Clostridia bacterium | reverse complement strand
CGGCGGCCAGCGCATTCCGGCGACCACCCGGAGCGCCCTGCTCTCCCCCGCCAACCACCGGAGCTGGACGAACACCCTCGGCATCCTCCAAGGCAGCGCCGCCCTTCTGGGCGGAGGCGGGGAGCGCAGCCTCGTCATCGTCACCGACGGCTACCCGCAACTGCCCGGCGTACCGGATGGCACGATGCGCCGGCGGGTGGCCGCCATGCTCCTCCAGCTGGGGGCCCTGGGCGTGGGCGGCCGCCTGCCTCACCCCGGCGGCCGGGTCCGCCGAACTCGCGCCCCCTTCGCAGGCCCAGTGGGACGAGGCCTTCGCGGCGGCGATCCCGGCGATCAGTCCCGCCGTGGACGAGGAGCTCGAAGAGACGGTGCTGGTGTGCCTGCCGGAGCAGTGGTGGGGGCGCCCGGAGTGGCGTGCGCCGCCGCCCGTCGGCCCCGCGCCCGCCGCGGCCGTCTGTTGGGGCCTGCCCCGCTTCGGGGTGCTGCGCGTCCTCCAACGGGGCGCCCGGGCACCCGCGGGGGACCGGGGTGGGGAGGCGGAGCGGTGAACACCCTGCTCGGGGCGCTGGGATTGCTGTTTTGCCTGCTGCCGGTGATCCTGCTGCGCCACACCCTGACCCGCGCCCACCCCGGCGGGCCCCACGCCCTGGCGGCGCTGGCGCTGGCCCCCCTGCTGCTGGGTGCGACGTTCGCCGGTGTGTGGCCGCTGGGGGCGCTCTGCCTGCGCACGGTACGGCGCGGCGCGGAGCGGGTGTTCGCCCACAGCGAGCCCGAGGGCCTGCTGCGCTTCTGCGCGCTGGCCACCGACAACCGCCTCCTCGGGGAGGCCTGTGCGGCCATGGCCTCCTGCTTCGCCGGCGCGGCGGGCGTGAGCCTGGTCCTGCTGCTGCAGCGCGGACGGGTGACGGCGGCCCTGACCGTCCTGGCCCTGCTGGGGTGTGCCCTGGCCGTCTACCTGCGACGGGGGACTCCGGTGCGCTTCTCCCGACTGCCCCTGCCGCCCGTCCCGGCGGAACTGGACGCCGGCAACCCCCCGCCCCTGCCCTGGCGGTCGATCGCCTGGGACTGGACGCCGAGCCCCGGGCTGCTCGCGGCGTCCGAGGTCGAACCGCCCGGCGCGCCGGCCACGTTCCGCCTGGCCGGGGATCGGGAGCGGCGCGGCGACGACGGGGCCGGCCTGCCCGAGGGCGTGCCCGACCCCGTCGTCCAGCAACTCGCCGTACAGTTCTCCGAACTCATGAACCGCTTGGGCTGGCAGCGGCAGCCGCGGGCGCTGGCCCTGTCCGCGCTGGAGGTCGTGACCCAGGCCAGGCGGGCGGGCGCCCTGGCGCCGGCCCCGGCGCCCCCGTTCGCCCCGCCGACCTCGACCGGCGGCGCCGGTGGTGCGACGGCCACGGCCGGTGCGGGGTGGCGGGTGCTGTTCGGGAAGCCGGCCTCGCCCGCAGACCTGGGGGGCATCGCCCTGGACATCCTGGGCGCCTGCCCCACGGCCGCGATCCGGGCCGCGGAGGCGGCGAGCGACGACCCCGCCGCGTCCGGGCCGCTGCTGCGGATCGAGGGCGTGCCCGCCTGGCTGACCGAGGACGGCCCCGGGTGGTCCCTGAGCGCTCCCCCCAGGCCGTGCGGGCCGCAAGCCGGTCTCCAGGCGCCTGCCGGCGCGACGGCGGGCCCCGGGCCCACCGCCCGGCGCTGAAGCCGCTGCGCCGCCGCGCGGGCCGCTCCGTCGCTCGCGGGCCCACGCCCCGGCTTGCGGTCGCCCGGACTCGTGGGCTACCCTCCCGGGTGGGTTGCACCGCGCGCCGCCACCGGTCGGCGCGCCCCCAAGGCCCCGCGGAGGAGGACCGGCCGCTTGTCCACCACTGCACCGCAGACGCCGGCCCCCCGGGCCCGCATGCTGATCTCCTGCCCCGATCGGCCGGGCATCGTGGCCGCGGTCTCCCAGTTTCTCTTCGCGCAGGGTGCCAACATCGTCCGTTCCGACCAGCACACGACGGACCCGGGTGGCGGCAGCTTCTTCATGCGCGTGGAGTTCGACCTCCCCGGCATTCCGAGCGGCCTGGACGCCCTGACCGCGGGCTTCAGCCCCATCGCCGACCGCTTCCGCATGCAGTGGCGCCTGGCCAGCAGCGAACCGCGCAAGCGCTTGGCCCTCTTCGTCTCACGCGAGGGCCACTGCCTGAGTGAATTGCTCTGGCGCTGGCAGTCCGGGGAGTTGCCCTGCGACCTGGAGCTGGTGGTGAGCAACCACCCGGACCTGGCCCCAGCGGCGCGGGCCCTGGACCTCCCGTTCCACCACATCCCCGTGCCGGGCTCCGGTGCGGGCCGTGCGGCCGCCGAGGCCGCCCAGATCGAGTTGCTCGATCACCACCGCATCGATCTGGTGGTGCTGGCCCGCTACATGCAGATCCTCTCACCGGCGTTCGTGGCCCGGTTCGCGGGCCGGGTGATCAACATCCACCACTCCTTCCTCCCGGCCTTCGCCGGAGGCAACCCCTACGGCCAAGCCCACGCCCGCGGCGTGAAGATCATCGGGGCCACGGCCCACTACGTCACCGCGGACCTCGACGCCGGCCCGATCATCGAACAGGACGTGCAGCGGGTCACCCACCGCGACGGGGTCGCGGACCTGCGCCGCGTCGGGCGCCAGATCGAGCGCGCCGTCCTGGCGCGGGCCGTCGCCTGGCACCTGGAGGACCGCATCCTACTGCACGGCCACCGCACGGTCGTCTTCGACTAGGGGGTGCTGCCAGAGCGGGCTCTGGCAGCACCCCCTTCCGGATGCCATGGCGCCGGTTCCGCGCGGCCCCTGCCCCCCTTGTGGTTCTGGGGTAGCCCGCGGCCTCGCACGGGGGCGTCCCAGGTGGCCACCCCGGCGGCCACCCTCCCGGACCTCGCGGCCTTTTGGCCTCGGCCCCGTGGGATCAGGCTGAGCCGGCGGCGGCCCACTGCCCGCTGCCCCCGCCCTGCCCCATCCTGGTCGGTGCCACGGGTCAGGGCGGACTGCCGATGGACTCCGGTGCTCCGACCCAGCCGCCGACCACCGCGGCCGTCACGACGCTCGGCTGCGCGCGGGCGGCCGCGGCCGAGTGGGTCGCCCGGCACGCCCGGGGCCAGCCATGGTTCCGCGGGGCCTACCTGGTCGGCTCGACCGTGGGGGCACCTGATGCCGCGGCCCTCCCGCTCGGCTCGGACATCGACATCCTGGTTGTGCGGCCCGAGGCACAGCCGCCGCCCACCCGGGGAGGAGGCCACGATCAGGGTCACCAGCGTCTTCGCCAGCCGACCTGCGCCCACCACCGCACCCCACCCCCACACCTGCCGGTTCCGGGACGCCCAGCGCCACGTCGGGCGCAGCGATTCGGGCATGGGCCAACCCTCCTGCAGCCCTGCGCCCGTCGCCGCCCTGGCCCTGCCCCTGGCCCCGCCTCTGGGCCCCGCCTCTGGGCCCCGCCTCTGGGCCCCGCCTCTAAGGACGCCAGCCTGAGATGCGGCGGCCGACGGCAGGAGTCTGCCCGCGCCCGCCGCATCAGGGGAGGGGTCGGGGACCCGGGGGCACTTGCGGGCCGGCTGCCCCGGCCCGCAAGTACGTGCCCGGGCAGCCGGCCCGGGAATCCTGGCGATCCGGAGAGGGCTGGAGAGGGTGGAGCGTGTGCAAAGCGGGCCGGAGGCCACGGACGGGCGAAGCGGCGGCGAGCAGGGGCCGGTGCGCATCGGATTCATCGGTTGCGGTGGACGCGCCGGCTCCCACCTGGCCGCACTCGGGGAACACGCGCAGGCGCGGATCGTGGCGGTCTGCGACCTGGTCGAGGCGGCGGCCCAGCGCGCCGGGGAGCGCCTGGGGGTCCCCTGGTACACCGACCACCAGTCCCTGTTGGCCCGCGACGACCTGGACACCGTGGTCCTGTCCCTGCCCGTGTTCGCGCACGGGGCCCCCGAACTCGACGTCATCGCCCGCGGGCTCCCCTTCCTGGTGGAGAAGCCCGTGGCCCGCGACCTCGACACGGCGCGGCGGGTCGCGGCGGCGCTGCGCGCCGCCGGACTCTGGGCCTCGGTCGGCTACCAGTTGCGCTACACGACCCCGGTGCGCCAGGCCAAGGCCTTCCTGACCACCGCTGGGGACGGCGCGCGCCGTGTCGCCGTCGCCGAGGGGCACTACTGGTGCGGCACGTCCCATACCCAGGCCTGGCACAACGACTGGGCCAAGGCCGGCGGGCAACTGGTGGAACAGGCCACGCATACCCTCGACCTCATGCGCCACCTCGTGGGCGACGTGGAGGAGGTCTACAGCCAACAGGCCCACCGCGTCCTGCGCGAGATCACGTCCCCGGACGCCTACACGGTCAGCCTGCGCTTCGCCGACGGCGCCCTGGGCGCCCTGACCAGCAGCTGGACCCACGACCCACGCGACTGGTCCCACGCCAACATCCTCAACCTCAGCCTCGACGGGTGCCTGCTGCGCCTGGATGGCGCGGGGGCCCACATCCTCCCCGAGGGTGGAGCGGTGCTGCCGGAGGTCGGCGGCCCGAGCCTCTATGACGCCTTCCTGCGCTCGGTGCGCGCCGGCCGTCCGGAGGGCGTCCTCAGCACCTACGACGACGCCCTGGCCACGCT
>DAHWHV010000234.1 GCA_027335545.1 Clostridia bacterium | reverse complement strand
CACCCCCGCTCGTGGCGCCGTCTGGGCGAAGGCTCCCCGCTGGAATGACGCGACCCTGTCCGAGGCGGCCTTCCAGCGGGAGCCCTGGGCCCGCGCGGCGAATCCCGAAGCGACGCGATGCGGGCTCCGTGGGGCTGGGGGAACACCGGGGGGGGCGCACGTGGCGACGACTGCCTGGCCGCTACGCGTAACGCTGGCTCTGGTGCTCGCTGCCTTGGTGCAGGCTGGGTGCGCGGCGCGGCCGGCCGCGCCGCCGCCGGCCGCCGCCCTCCTGCGCGGGTGGAGCCCACCCCGGCATCAGGTCTTCGACCCGCTGGCGCCGCCGGGGATCACGACCGCGAGCCTTGCGGATCTCGCGACCTACTGGCGGGTGGACCTCGGCTACTGGCGGCTGCAGCCGGGCTCGTGGCGGCGCGTGGGCGTGGTCGGTGGACCCCCGCCCGCCGGGGGATGGTCTTGGATGGCCGCGTCCCTGGCCGCGCGCGCGTCCGGCTTCGGCTGGCCCGGGCCCGGGGCCGCGCTGTACCGCGCGCGCGTCGCCCTCGACGGTGACCCCGGGTGGCCGGTGCGTCCAGCGGACATCACCCTCTGGGCGGCGGTGCGCGGCGGCGCCGTCGCGGCCGGCTGGCTGACCTTCCGCGCGGGCGGGCGCGAACTGGTGACCGTCTACGATCAGGGGCCGACCGTCTTCACCCTGCCGTACTGGTCCGCCGTCCCCGTCGCGTGGACCCGTGCCCAGGCGTCCGCGCTGCCGGCCGGTGCCTTCGTCACGGCGTCCGCGCCCGTCCGCGGGGCCGTCGGCGGCGCCATCCGCGGCGCGCGTGCGGTGACCTTCGCCGAGGGGATGGCGGCGGTGGAGGGCCTGCTGATCCCCGGGACGGCAGCGGGCACGTGGCGCTACGTCGGGTTGGGACCCGTGGGCTCGGCCCTGGCCGCACCCCCACAGGCGGAGTGGGGGGACGCCACCGGCCAGGCCGGAACCGACCTGACCGTGTACTTTGGCTCCGGCGCGGCCCGTGGCCTGGCGATCTACGCCATCCGGCGCGGCGCGGGTGCCTGGGGCGCGGTTCGCCTGTTCGCGGGGGCCGGCGACCTGGCCACCGACGTGCCGGCTCCGGGCCGCGGGCGGATCGTGGTCTTGGGCACGTGGGATGCCTCCCACCGTTCGGTCGCCTACCAGACCATCGTCTGGCGCAACGGGCGGTTTCGCTTGGGGCCGGGCCTGGACGCCCCCGCCCCCCCGGGCATTCTCGGGTCGCCCCGGGCTCGGTCAACGGGGGCGGCGCCAGACGTTCGCGGGCTCCCGCTCCGCACGGCCCTGCGCCGGCTCGACGCGCGCGGCCTTGGGGCCCTGCCGCTGGTGCCCGCCGCCTCGGCGGCCCGGACCGGCACGGTGCTCTGGCAGGATCCGCCCCCGGGGCACTCCGTCGGCACCTTGCCCTGGCTGGGGTTGGAGGTCGCGGCGGGCCTCGGCCGCCTGCGGGCCGGGCCGCCGCCACAGATCGCGCAGTTACGGGTCGAGGACGGGGCCGGTACGCGCTCCGCCGGCGCGGCCGCGCTGGCGCAGTGGCGGGAGGAGGCCGCCTGGGCACTCTACGGCCCGCTGCCGGTCATGCCCGTCGTGCGCGGTCCCGGTCAGATCAGCGGCGGTGCCGACGGCTGGATCCTCGTGGCCCGCTTGGCCCGCCCGTGGGGGATGACCGTTCCCGCCGCATCGGGCGTCGGGACGCGGCGCGCGGCCGTCGATACCCTGGCCTATAGCGACGCCCCGCTCTATGCCGGCTGGGTGCTGCTCGGGGCGGGAGGCAACTGGGTCGCGGCCGCGCGCCTGCCGGCGAGCCGCAACCGCGCTCTGCGCGCGGTGCTCGTCCGGCTCGCGCCCTGACCGGCACCCGATCGTTGCCGAGCGCCAACCGCCACAGGGCCCTCGCGCCATCGCCAGCGGCTGGCCCGCCGCTGGTACGGCCCTTTGCACTGGCAGCGACTGGTGACTGGAGCGGCGATGAATACCTGGTCATGTCCCAGGCAAGAGGCGTGGTGCCGCTATGAACGTTATGCACAGGGCGCCGATGCGCGTGGCGGGTCCTAAGATCAGGAAGTGCTCAGGGTAGTACCAGGTGGCGGTCGCACGGAGGGTCCCGCCGCGCCGGCCGCGGCCACAGCCTGGCAGGGTCGGCGGTGGCCCTCTGCCTGCGCCGTGGCGTCGCCCCCCGGCGGCCGGCGGTGCGCCGACGCCGCCTGCGCGTGCGGCTGCCGGCATTACGCCGCCACCAGGGCCACGCC
>DAHWHV010000221.1 GCA_027335545.1 Clostridia bacterium | reverse complement strand
GCCGGACCGACGGCGAATCCCCGTCCCCGAGGTGAGGCCCGTGTCGGTGTCCTTCCCGCGCGTCCCCGCCCTGCGCACGCCCGCCGCCCTCGCGGCCCGCTGGCGCGAACTCGGCGTCGAGATGCCCGTGGACGACCAGGTGGAGGCGGCCCCGGACTCCCCGCTGGCACAGCCCTACCAGATCGGCGGCCGGACGGTGGGCAACCGTTTCTGCGTACAGCCAATGGAGGGGTGGGACGGGCAGCCGGACGGCCGGCCCAGTGGGTTGACGGCCCGGCGCTGGGAGCGCTTCGGGACCAGTGGGGCCAAGCTGGTCTGGGGCGGCGAGGCGGTCGCCGTTCGCGCCGAAGGCCGCGCCAACCCGCTGCAACTCTGGCTGCACGCAGGCAGCGCCGGCGCCATCGCCGGCTTGCTCCAGACCCTACGGCGCGCCCACAGCGCGCGCTACGGCGGCGACGGCGACCTGCTGGTCGGCCTGCAGCTCACGCACTCCGGCCGTTACTGCCGCCCCCACGCCAAGGATCGCCTGGAACCCCGCATCGCCTACCATCACCCCCTGCTGGACGCGCGCGTCGGCGTGGAGCCCGGCGACCGCCGCGCGCTCTTGAGCGACGGCGAACTCGACGATCTGTTGGGCGCTTACGCCCGTGCCGGATGGCTCGCCCGCGAGGCGGGGTTCGACTTCGTGGATGTCAAGCACTGCCATGGCTACCTGGCGCACGAGTTGCTCGGCGCCTTCACCCGTCCGGGCCGGTACGGGGGGGATTTCACGGGGCGGACGCGCTTTTTGCGTGAGAGCGTGGCCGCCGTCCGCCGCGAGGCGCCTGGCCTGACCCTGGGGGTGCGCCTCAGCGCGTGGGACCTGGTGCCCTTCCGCGCGGGGCCCGACGGTACCGGCGAACCAGAGCCGCACGCGGACCTCCTGCCCTACCACTACGGCTTCGGCGTCAACGCCGACCGCCCGACGGAACCGGACCTGACGGAGACGCGGCGTTTGCTGCGCCTGCTCGGGGAGCTGGGGGTCGCCCTCTGCAACCTTACCGCCGGCAGCCCGTACTACAACCCGCACGTGCCGCGCCCCGCCCAGTACCCGCCCTCGGACGGCTACCTGCCGCCCGAGGACCCCCTGGCCGGGGTGGCGCGCCAGGTCCGGGCCGTGGCTGATTTGCGGGGGGACGCCGGAGACCTCGCCCTGGTCGGCTCTGGATACTCCTATCTGCAGGAGTACCTGCCCCACGTGGCGCAGGCGGTGGTACGCGCCGGGTGGACGGACTTCGTCGGGCTCGGCCGGACGACGCTCGCCCACCCCGACCTGCCCGCCGACGCCCTGGCGGGCCGCGCGCCCGACCGCAGGCGGCTCTGCCGCACCTTCAGCGACTGCACCACTGCACCCCGGCACGGCATGGTCAGCGGGTGCTACCCCCTCGACCCCGCCTACCGGGAGAGCGAGGGGTGGCTGCGGTTGCAGGCGCTCAAGCGGGCGTCGGCGGGGCGCGGGTAGCCCCGCCGACGCCCGGCAGATCGGGCGGGCGAAAACGGCGCGCGTAGGCCGCCTCTGCGGGGCGCGGGGCAGAGCAACAGAAGGGGCGGTCGTACGGAGGGCGGTGCTGCGCGTGTCGCTGCGGGGCGCCCTCGGAAGAAGGCGTTGGGGCACAAAGGGCGGGAGACCCGTGACGAGAGCAAGCGGCGCCTTTCCCCCGCCACCTTGGACGGTACGGACCGGGCCGGTGGCCGGGGTGGCAGAGGGCCCGAAGGCACCACGGTGCAAGGGGTGAGGAACCGGTGCCGAGCGCCGGGGACCTGTCGCAACGGCTGCCTCGGACGGTGGGCTGGGCCACAGCCGGAGGGCGCTGGGCCACCGGGCCTCGCGCCGGAGCGGTCGCGGCCGCA
>DAHWHV010000217.1 GCA_027335545.1 Clostridia bacterium | reverse complement strand
GCGCCGCGCGGCTCGGGCTCCTCGGCGCGACCTGGACGGACCCGGCCGGTCCCACGGCGATCGCCGTGCTGGGCGGGCAGCGGCTCGTCGTCAGCACACGGCGCACGCGGGCGGGCGCCCTGCCCGTGCGCCTCACCTGGGCCGGGCCGGCGTAGGGTGGGCGGCCGCCAACGCGCCGCCCGCCTACGCCCCAACTGCCTCTGATCGTCGGCGTGCACCGGGGCCAGCGCGCTCGGCCCCCTCGGGCCCTCCGATCGGGAGCGAACGGGCGGGCGCGTGTCGGCCGGTCGGACAGGTGCGTGGGCCGCCTGCCCCGACCGGCCGAACCAAAGCCTTGCGCCGCGCAACCCCACCGCCCTATACTGCCCCTGGCGCCATCCGGGAGCGACTGCCAGGCCAGGTGGTCGCGCGGACCCCGCAAGGGGACCTGGGGCGGATCCCCACCCTGCCCGGACGATGGACCCCGGGCGGGCTGGCCTCCCGGTCGGGGCAGTAAGGGAGGTGGTCGACGTGGCTCCCAGGGAGCGCGTGACCGCCTCGGGGACCGCCGCCTAGCGGAACGGTCCTCGAGCGTGGGCAAGCGAAACCGGCCCCGGGGGGTTCCCCCCCGGGGCTTTTGCGTCCCTCGCCGCCGTGGCCGTCGGCTACCCCTCGGACCCGGCCCCCGGCTGGCGCCAGAGGGCGGAGGGGAAGGCCGGGGCCGGGTCGGGCCGGAAGGGGAGGCGCACCGCGGCGCCCCGCCCGGCGGCGGCATAGGCGGCCAGGAGCATCTCCAGGACGGCGCGCCCGTCCTGCCCGGTCTGCGCCGGGGACCGCCCCTGGCGGACGGCGTCCACGAAGCCCTGCAACTCCTGGGGGTAGCCCTGCTGGTGCACCTCCTCGGCCAGGGCAAAGGTCCAGCCCCTGGTGCCCCCGGCCTTCTCCAGGGCGTAGCCGTAGCCGCCCTCGCTGTAGACCAGGCTGCTGCCCCCCTGGAAGAGGTCCGCGTAGCCCACACCGCCGGACCCGTAGACCTCGGCCCGGTCGTCCATGCCCCCCACCTTGCACCAGGACTCCTCGGCCTGGGCGGTCACGGTGTGCCCCGCGCCGTCGGCGAAGGTCACCACCGCCACGGCGTGGTCCTCCCCCTCCGTCCGCCCGGCGTGGACGTGCCGGTCGCAGCGGCAGAGCACCTCCACCGGCCGGAAGGCCGGGCCCAGCATCCAGCGGAACCAGCCGAAGGCGTGGCAGCCCATGTCCATGAGGGCGCCCCCACCGGAGCGGCGCACGTCCCAAAACCAGTCGGCGTGCGGACCCGAGTGCTTCTCGGCCTGCCGCAGGTGGTGCAGGCGGCCGAAGGCCCCCTCCGCGGCCAGGGCCCGCAGGCGCTCGTACTTGGGGCAGAAGCAGAGTTGCTCGCCGTAGCCCAACACCACCCCCGCCCGGGCGCAGGCGGCGATCATCGCGTCGGCCTCCGCCAGGGTCAGGCAGAACGGCTTCTCCACCAGCACGTGCTTGCCGGCGGCCGCGGCCGCGACGACCACCTCGGCGTGCAGGGCGTTGGGCAGCATGACCAGCACGGCATCCACCTCGGGGGCCTCCACCACCGCCCGCCAATCGCTGGCGGCGCGCGGCACCCCGTGCGCCGCGGCGAAGGCCCGCGCCCGCTCGGGGCTGCGGGAGAACACCGCGGAGATCTCCGCGCCCCGCACCTCGCGCAGGGCCTCGGCGTGGACGCCCGCCACGAAGCCCGCCCCCAGGAACCCCAGACGCAGAGCCGCCATCCGCGCTCCCCCCGTTTCCCTCCGGTTTCGGCCGCGCCCCTCAGAAGCCGAGGGCGGCGCGCAGCAGGCCCTCCGCCTCCCGCCGGCAGCGCCGGGCGGCCTGGAAGGCATCCCCCCGGCCCAACGGCGCATCCACGCTCACGTACCCCGCGTAATCGATCCGGCGCAGCCGCCGCAGCGCCTCGGCCAGATCGAGCGCGCCCCGCCCCGGGCTCAGGCGCTCGGCGCCCCCGGGGACGCGCCGGTCGGCGAGCCGGCAGTGCAGCGGCAGGCCGCGCAGCCCGAGCACGGGCGAGGGCGTCCGGGCGGACCGCCCCTCCGCCTCCCCGTCCGGCCGCCGGTCCGCAGGGGGCTCCGCCTCCCCGTCCGCCTGCTGGTCCGCCTGCTGGTCCGCCCAAAGAAAGCAGTCGAAGACGAGTCCCAGGTTCCGGCGCCCGGCGGCGGCGATCCAGCCCCGCAGGCGCGCCAGGGCGGCACCCCCCGGCTCGCTGGCCGCGCCGGGGGCCGGGTCGAGCAGGAGCGTGAACCCCACCGAGTCCGCCAGATCCGCCAGCAGGCCCAGGCGCTCCAGGCGCAGGGCCGGCCCAGGCCCCCCCGCCCCCGCGGGGGGCTCGCCCGCCGGCGCGCCCACGCACAGCACGGGTTGGCCAACCCCAAAGTTGGTGAGACCGCGCAGCAGGGCACAGAGCCGCTCGCCCGCGACGCAGGCCGCCTCGAACTCCGCGGGTGGGGACTCCAGGTCCGCGCCCAGGTCGGTGGCGACCTGGCAGACGCCGTGTTGGGCGAACAGCCGGGCCAGCCGACTCCCGCCCCGCCGGCCCACGGCCAGCAGGTCCTCGCGTTTCGCCTCCACCCCACGGAACCCGGCGGCGGCGGCGGCCCCCAGAAAGGTGTCGAGCACGGAATCGCCCGAGGGACCTTGGGGGGCGTCCGGACCGAGGCCCCCCTCCAGGGCCCGCCAGTGAAGCGCCAGGCGCACCGCCGCCCCCCCTCTTCCGCCCGGGCCGGGGGGCCCGGACTCGGGACCCGCACTCCGACCGGGATGTCGTCTGCAGAATCCTTCCCCCCACCCGGGCCGTCCCCTGCCTCGGCCGGGGCGGACCGACGCGGCCGCACCGGCGGCGGCAGGCGATCGCCCTAGACCCGAGAAGTTCGAGACACAGAACGAGACACAGAACGAGACACAGAACGAGACACATGAAGAGATCCGCGCCGGTCGGGCGGGACGGGGGGGGCGCGCACGAACCAGAACCTGCGGTGGCTCTACGCCACGCGCGCCCTGCGCAGCTTCGCCACCGCCTTCCTGACCGTGGTCTTCCCCCTCTATCTGGTCCGCGTCGGTTACGGCAGCGCGGGCATCGGGTTGCTGCTCAGCGGCGGGGGCGTGGCCACCGCGGCGCTGGTGGCCCTGGTGGGCTTCGGCGGGGACCGCTACGGCCGCCGCGGCATGCTGCTGCTGCTCGCCGCCCTGGCCGTCCTGGGGGGCCTGCTGCTGGCCAGCAGCGGCAACGTCGTCGCCGTGCTGGTCGCCAGCGGCCTCTGCGGCGTGGGCCGCGGGGGCGGGGCCGGCAGCGGCGGTTCCTGGGGGCCCGTCTTCCCCGCCGAGCAACCCCTCCTGGCCGCCTCGGTGCCCCCGCGGCAGCGAACCTCCGCCTTCGGGGCGATCGCCTTCGTCGGGGTCCTGGCCGGGGCCGCCGGGTCCCTGGTGGCCTGGCTGCCCGGCGGCCTCACCGCCCTGGGCTGGTCGCCGCTGGGGGCGGACCGGGCCGTCTTCCTGCTGGGGGCCCTGCTCTCGGCGGCGATGCTCCTGTGCACGCTGCCGCTGCGCGAGACGCCGCCGACGACCCCGCCCGGACCGCCCGGGGAGATCAGCACCCGGGCCCTGGTGGGCCGGCTCGGCCTGACCAACGCCCTCAACGGCCTCGGCTTCGGGTTCCTCGGCCCGCTGCTCACCTACTGGTTCCACGTCCGCTACGGGGCCGGGGCCGGCGAGATCGGCGCCCTCTACACCCTGGTCAACCTGGTGACCGCCCTCCCCTACCTCGGGGCGAGCCGCCTGGCCGAGCGGCTCGGCGCCCTGCGCGCCATCACGCTCACCCGCGGGGCCTCGGTGCTGCTGCTCCTGGTCATGGCGGCCATGCCCGGCTTCTGGTGGGCGGGTGCCGTCTACGCCCTGCGCATGGCCTTCAACTCCCTGGGCCTCCCCACCCGCCAGTCCTTTGTGATGGGTGTCGCCGACGAGCGGCGGCGCGGCATGGTCGCCGCCGTCAGCTCCCTGCCGTCGCAGGTCACCTCCGCCATCAGCCCGAGCATCGCCGGGGTGCTGATGGAGGGCGTGATCGACACCCCGCTGTTCGGCGCCGCCCTGTTCATGGGGGCCAACCTCGTCGCCTACTACTTCGCCTTCCGGCAGGTGCGACCGCCCGAGGAGACCGCGCGGGACGGGGCGGGGCACGAGCCGCGGGACGGGGCGCGCGCGGGGCTGGACGGGGAGCCGCTCGGGGGGGAGGCGCCGCC
>DAHWHV010000210.1 GCA_027335545.1 Clostridia bacterium | reverse complement strand
ACAGCGGGTGGCCGGTGAGGCTCTGCTCCTCCAGCAGGGCGTGCATGCCGCGGCGGCCCGCGGCCAGCAGCGCCTGGACGACGGGCCGCACGGCGGGCGCGTAGGCGGCGCACAGCGGGTGCAGCCGGGCCGCGTGCGCGGGCACCGCCCAGTCGGCCCCAGGCAGGGCGGAGGCTACCCCGCGCAGCAGGGTGGCGGAGACGAACGGCATATCGCAGGCCACCAGCAGGACGCCCTGTCCCGGATGGCGTTCCAGGGCCGCGCCCAGGCCGGCCAGCGGGCCGCTCCCGGGCACCGCGTCCGGCCAGACCGGTGTGTTGGGGAAGGCCGCCGCCAAACCGGCCAGCGCCCCCTGGAACTCCACGGTGTCACAGGCCTCGGCGCAGGCCGCCCACACCCGCTCGACGCAGGGCCGCCCGCCGACCGCTACCCAGGCCTTGTCCTGGCCCATCCGCCGGCTGCGGCCGCCGGTCAGCACCACCCCGACCACGCGCGGCACGACCCCCTTCCCTCAGCCTGCGCAGACGCGGCGGATGGCGGCCACGACGGCCGCGACGTCGTCGCGCGCCACGACCGCCACGCCCGCGGGCACAAGAGCGCTTCGCGGGTCGGCGGCCGCCACCAGGAAGAGGCCGTCGTCCACGTCGCACGAGGGCTCGGCGTGCCGTGCCGTGTCCAGGACCTCCACCCGCGGCAGCCGCGCACGGTGGTAGCCTTCGACCAGCAGCCAGCGGCAGCCCGCCGCCGCCGCCCGCTCCCGCAACGCCGGCAGCCAGGCGGCGACGGGCAGTTCGCCCTCCACCGCCTCCGACCAGAGCATGCCGCCCGGCCCCGACACCACCGTCAGGCGTGCCCCCGCGGCGCGGTGGCGGAAGCCATCCTTGCCCGGGGAATCCAGCGGCGCGCCATGGCCGTGGTGCTTCAGCGTAGCCACAGATTCGCCGGCCGCCTGGAAGGCGGCGATCAGGCCCTCGATCAGCGTGGTCTTGCCGCGGCCCGAACGACCGCCCACGGCGCAGACCGCGGGCCAAGAGCTGGGGGGCCCCGCCGCCGCCTGCGTGGGCCCCGCGGCGGCGCTGGCGCCGCTCGCAGCCGCGACGGCAGCGACAGGCGGGAGCGACAGGCGTTGGCCGCCCAGCGCACCCGGTCGCGCCGCGGCCGACAGGAGCGCGCGGGCGTCCGCCTCGCCGGCCTCGCCGGCGCGGTCGGTACGCAGCGCCCAGACCTCGGCGCCCGCCGGTAGCGCTGGAGAGCCGGCCGGCTGGAGGACGAGGGCGTTGGCGCGGGCGATATGCGCGAGCGTACCGGGCGCGCGCCGCCGCGCCGTCCGGGCCAGCGGAGGGGTTTCGGGCCCGATTTCGCTCCACAGCAGGCGCGGCACGTCGGCCCGTCCCTCCACGCCCTCGGCGAGCCGCGCGCGCTGCGGTGCGGGGAAGGGGTGGCGCCAGCCGGCCCAGTGCCGGAGGAGCGGGCCGGCGAGCACGCTGAACGCGGTCCAGCAGGCCAGCGGGCTGCCAGACAGGCCGAGCACGGCGGTGGCGCCCAGGCGTGCGGCCAAGACGGGTCGGCCGGGCTTGATGGCGACGCGCCAGAAGACCTCCTCCGCCCCGAGCCCTCGCCAGGCCGCGGGGAGCAGATCGGCGGGGCCGACCGACACACCGCCGCTGCTGAGGACCAGGGTGGGCTCGCGCTCCAGCGCCGCCGTTAGGGCCGCGCGCAGTGCCGCGAGATCGTCGCGCACCGCGGGGAGGACGAGCACCTCGGCGCCGGCCTCGCGACAGCCGGCATGGAGCATGGCGGCGTTGCTCTCGTAGCTGCTGCCCGGGCCGAGCGGCTGCCCCGGGGCCACCAGTTCGTCGCCGGTGGCCAGCACCGCCACCAAGGGAACCAGCCGGACGCGCACCGAGCCGCGGCCGAGCGCGGCGAGCAGGCCGATGGCGGGAGGGGACAGCCGCACGCCCGCACGCAGTGCGGCGACCCCGGCCGGGATCCATTCCCCGGGCTGCACGATGTTGGCGCCCGGGAGGGCTGGTATGCGGATGCGGACCATGGTCCCGGGCGTGGGCGCCGCCATGGGGTCCGCCTCGTCCCAGTCCACCCACTCCCGCGGG
>DAHWHV010000209.1 GCA_027335545.1 Clostridia bacterium | reverse complement strand
CCCGGACGCGGTCGGCCCGCGCCCCCTCAGGGCCCCGGGCCGACCGTCGCGGCGTCCCGGCGTCGGCGGGCCGCGCGAGGCGTCGGCCCCGCGGAGGCCCCCATGCGCGCCGGCGGCTGGAACGAAACCCCCGCGTGGGGCACCATGGGCGCCATTGCGCTGGTGGCCGGCGCGGCCATCGTGGCGGTGGCCCTCCACGCCCCGCCGGGTCCACGCACCCTGGCCACGACCCGGGGGGCTGGCGTCGCAGCCCGGCGCGTGGCCACGCCGACCACGAGGACCCCGCCCGTGGCGAGCCGCGTGGTCGCAGCGGCCCCGGGGAGCGGCAGCTCACCCGACTGCACCTCCATGCGCATGGAACCGGTGACGCCCCAGAGCATCCGCGGCCTCTGCGCCTCCGTCCACGGGGCGTATTCGTGGCGCGTGGGCTGCGCCCCGGGCTTTCAGGCATCCTGTGACCCGGCCCTGCAGCGCGTGCTGGCCTGCGTACGGCAGGTCGGCGCGCGGGCGGCGGTGGCCACCCAGGCCATTTCCGCCTGCGCGACGCAGGTGGCCGGGGCACCCGCGGCATCCGGCGGCGTGGGCTGAGCGGGAAGGCGGCCCTGCCCGCCGCCGTCTCGAGGGCTCAGCCGCCGGCGGCGCGGGCGGAACTCGGCCCGCCCCACCGACCCGCCCCTGCGGGCCGACGGGGCGGGTCGGGAAGCCGCTGGCTCAGGCCTCGCGTGCCGCGGGACGCTCAAAGTGGCGGCGCAGCTTGCCCTTGACCCGCCACAGGGCGTTGTCCACGGATTTGACGTGGGTTCCGCAGGCCTCGGCCGTCTGCTGAAAGGACATGCCACTCAGATAGCAGCCGATCACGCGCCGCTCATAAGGAGAAAGCAGGGTGTCCACGGCCACTGCCAACGCCTCGGCTTCCTCGAGGCGGAGCAGGCGATCCTCCGGCGACTCGGAGGCACGATCGGGTATCGTCTCCTCGATGCTGCGCGGGCCGTCGTCCCACCGCGGCACGTGCAGGGACACCGCGCGGTTGAGCGGCGCGTGCTTGAGGCGCGTGGCACCCTTGACGGCCGTGATGATCTGGCGGGTCACGCAGAGTTCGACGAACGGCCCGAAGGGGACCCCCAGTTCCCCGCGAAAGTCGCGCACCGCCTTGAGCAAACCGATGGTGGCCTCCTGGAGCAGGTCCTCCGGCTCACCGTTGGGTAGGAAATAGCGGCGACACATCGCTCGCAGCACGGGGCGATAGCGCTCCAACAACCGCAGCAGCGCGTCCTGATCCCCCGCCCGCGCCCGACGCACCTCGTCGCACTCGTCCTGTCCGGAGGACAGTCGGCCCCGCGTGCCAGTCATCGTCCCCCACCCCGTGAGGCGGCACATTCGTGCTGCGGGGCCACAGCTCCTATCCCCCAAACGCACCCTCCGCGGTTCGAGCGCCGCCGCCCCCGTTGGCCCCGCCGCCGGTGGTGGCGGGTTGTGGGTCCCCTCCCTTGCGCCCGCCCCCGGCCCCGCCGCCCTGGCCCCTGGGGCAAGCGACAGGGCCGGATGACCCGAACGGCGAATTGAGGGGTGCGGGCAGCCGGGTGGGGCGAGGAGTGGATTCCCGTGGCCGATGCGAGCGCGCCCGTGTATCGGGCGCTGGCGGTCATCCTGGACAGTTGCAAGGCCCTCGACCCGCTGTTGACGGCGGACGGACCGGAGGCCGCTGGGGGGGATGGCTGCCTGCCCCTGTTGCGCCTCCTGGATGCCGCCGACGATCTGGTCCAATTCGTTCGTCCCGACCAGGAACCGGCCGCCTACCACCCCGCCCATCCCCAGATGCTGCCCCCCGTCCGCACGCCCCTCCGCTTCCGGCACGCCGACCGCCCGGAGTGGGACTTCGGTGCCTGGTTCGGGGAAAAGGCGGCGACGGTCAAGTCGGCCGCCAAGCGCCTGGTGAAACTCTGGAAGACCGATGCGGCGACGGGCTGCGAGGGGGCCGCCCCGCACGGGGGGCCGGTCGGCGAGCGGCGCCGCTTGGCACTCGCCGCCGTTGCCGCTTACGCGCAGGTGATCTTCGATCAGATCGATGACGATGCGTTGCGCATCGAGGCCACGAACGAAGCCGGCTGACCCTGGGGCGGCCCTGGCGCCGACCGCCAGGGCCGCCCCGGGCCCGGGCTTTCAGAACGGCACATTCGCCTCTTCGGACACCTCCGGCGAGGGAGCCACCGTCCCCGACGGCCGGTCGAGAAAGCGCACCTGGTCGGCACTGATCTCTGCCGCCCGCCGCGACTGACCGTCCTTCGTCTCATACTTGCGAATGTGCAGGCTGCCTTGGACCGCTACGAGGCGTCCCTTGCGCATGTGTTGACAAACGGTCTCCGCCAACTCCCGCCAGCAGGTGACGTCAATGAAGTCGGTCTCCCGTTCGCCCTGCTGGTTAGTGAAGGGTCGATCCACCGCGACGGTGAAGTGAGCCACAGGGATCCCCGAGCCGGTGTGGCGCAACTCCGGATCTCGCGTGAGCCGCCCGATGACCACGATCACGTTCAGCATGCGATCGCCCCCCTCAGCGTCCGGCCGATGGAAGGAATGCCCTCCTCCGGCAGCATGCACCACTTTCGCCGCCTCGGCCCAGCCTCCTGCTCCCGACCACCGGCCGGCAGCGGAGCTTGGCCGCGCCCTTCGGCAGTGCGTCGGGCCTACGCGCTGAAGGGGCGGTCCCCTTTTCTTTGCTCGCGGGGGGACAAGGGTCCGCCGAGGCGGGGGCGCTTGCCGCCAGCCGCCAGCCGTCAGGCCGATGGGTCCAGGAGGACGCGAGCCGCCACCCCCGAGCGCGCCTCGGCAATCGCCCGGTTGACCTCCCCGAGCGGCCAGCTACGGCTGACCAGTTCGTGCAGCTTGAGGCGGTCGGCGGTGAAGAGTTCAAGCAGCCGAGGGATCTCCAGGGCCGGGTGTCCCGAGCCATAGATGCAACCGCAGATGCGCCTTTCGTCTTGGACCAGGGCCAGCGGATCGAGCCGCAACGTCGCCCCCTCGGGCGCCACACCCACCAGCACCGTGAGGCCGCCCCGACGCGTCGCCGCCACAGCCGCCTCCATCAACGCGGGGACGCCGACCGCCTCGAAGGCGACGTCCGCCCCGCCGGAGAGGGCGGCGCGCACGGCCGCCACCGCTTCTGGCCCCGTCCCCACGAGGAAGTGAGTGGCCCCGAAGGTCCTGGCCAGGCGCTCCTTCCCCGGCTGCGCGTCGACCGCCACGATGGGCTGGGCCCCGGCCAACGCAGCCCCCTGCAGGATGTTCAACCCGACCCCGCCGCACCCGAAGACGGCCACCGACTGGCCGGGGCGCAGGCGCGCGGCGTTCCAGGCGGCCCCGACCCCGGTGACGACCGCGCAGCCTACGAGGGCGGCCAGATGGAGCGGCACCCCCGGCGGGATGCGCACGACCGAGGCGGCCGGAACAACGACGGCCTCCGCCCAACAGGACACACCCAGGAAGTGGTGAAGCACGCGTCCCTCCGCCCGCAGGCGCGAGGTGCCGTCGGGCATCACGCCTCGCTGGCGGATGAGCCCCGCCTCTTCGCACAGCGCCGGCCGGCCTGAGAGGCAGTGGGGGCAGCGGCCACATGGGCTGCGCCAGAGCAGCACGACGTGGTCGCCCGGGGCGAGGCCGGCGACCCCAGCGCCAACGCGCGCCACGACCCCGGCCCCCTCGTGTCCCAAGACGCACGGCAGGGGGAGACGGTACTCGCCCAGGAGTTGATGGATGTCGGAGCCGCACACGCCGGCCGAGGCCACGCGCACCTCGACCTCTCCCGCATGGGGGGCCTCCAACTCGACCTCTTGCACGGTCAGTGGCTGCCCGACCTGCCACAGAACGGCGGCGCGCACGCGGCGCGGGGCCTGATCGCTCGCCATCCCGAGAGCCCCCCCGCTCGTCCATCGCCTGGACAG
>DAHWHV010000176.1 GCA_027335545.1 Clostridia bacterium | reverse complement strand
GGTGAGCCCGGCGGGGACGGATCGCCGTCGCCCGGCCCCGGCGGGCATCCGCCGCGGCCGCGGCACCATGCGGGTCCGGTCGCCTCGCGGTCCCGTCCGCCCCACGCGCGGTGCCGCGGTCGGCGTCATCCCGGAAGCGGGCCCCGGCCGTCATGGCCCGCGGCAGCATCCGCACGCCGGGGGGCCACCCCGAAAGAAGGACCGGCGCCGCGGGTGCGCCCGGGGCGTCCGACCCCGGCCACCGCCCGAGGGCCGGCGCGTACCCTCCTTCGTGACAGCAAGAAAGCAGCCTTTCATCCTTGCACAGGGGTCGCGCGGGATGGGCTACCCAGAACAAGAACGTGCGGATGGGTGCGGGTGCGCTGGAGGTGCTGCGGGCGTTGAAGTACGACCTGGACCAGACCGACGGCGCCATCACGGAGCAGTCCCTGGAGGGCCGGGCGCTCGAGCGGCTCCGCCTTCACATCGACGAGGTCCGCCGCATCGACCGCGGCCTGCCCGCCGAGGGGCGGCGGGAGGAACACGCCACGGCGGCCCAGGTGATCCTCACGGCGCTGAATCACGATGCCGAGCGCTACCGCTGGGCCGACGGCGGCCTGCTGGTTCAGAGCGAACTCCCGCAGAACCCCGGGCTCGGATGGGTGCCGGCCGACATGACCCAGGACTTCGGCCGCACCCTCCTGCGGGACTTCAGCGAGGCCGCGATGGAAGAGGTGCGCGCCCTGGGCTGCTTCTGCATCGACATCCAGGAGGCCGCGCTGTCGCTCACGCGGGCGGGCAGCCCCGGCCACGCGGTCCTGGGGGCGCTCGGCGTGGATGCGGACGCCCTGCGCAGCACGCTGCTTCCCCTGGCATCGACGGGGGACCGGCCCAAGGACCGCGACATTCCGTGGGGCGCGCGGTCGCATGACGCCATGTGGGTGGAGCCGCAGGCCGAGGCGCTGCGCCTGGGCGCCACGGGGACCCAGCCGGAGCATGTCGTGCTGGGGGTGCTGCGTGCGGCCCGGGGCGACCTGCTGCTGGCGCTGGAGGCCCACGCCGCCACGTACCACCTGATGCGGCTCCGACTCACGGCCGAGCCGGCCCTGCTCCCCTGGTCCCCCGAGGTGGTGCGGGTGCTGGTCCGCGCGCACGCCCTCGCGCGACAGGCCCATCGCGGAGAGCTGTATCCCAACTTCGTGGCGTGGGCCCTGGCCGAAGAGGGACCCTCCGCGACGCCCGATGCCGACAGCAACCGGCTCCTGCAGGCCATCCAGGCGACCGAGCGGTGTCCTCCGGCACCCCAGCCCCTTCCGGCCAGCCTTCCGGTGGCCCTGGGATGGAACCTGGGCAGTTCCTCCTGGTCAAGGATGCGCTCGTGGAGGCCTCGACCATCGCCGCTCGGGCGCACCGCGACCGCGTCGCGCCGGAGGATCTCTTCGCGAGCCTCGGTCAGACGCTGGTAACGCATCCGGTCCAGAGCGACATCTCGCTCCAGGAGACCCTCTCCGCCCTCGGGGCGGCCGGGTGGCACCCCTCGGAGGCTCGCGCCGCGGAGGGGCCGCCGGCTCCCACCCGGTAGGCCGGACGGACCCGGCGGGCTGGTCGGCCGGTGCATCCCCCGCCCGCCGCGGCCGCCCCGCTGCCCTCTCCGCCCCGTGCGGGACGGGCGTGCGTGCCCTCGTCGTGCTTCCGGCCCCATCCCGCGGCTCCCCCACGGAAAGGGGCGGTCGGCCCGTGCGGCCGCCGCGCAGCGGGCGCCGCACGCCCCTGGCGGCGACCACGAGCACCGGCCGACCGGTATGCGGCGATGAGCGAGGGCCCGGCGGCGCGACCCTCCGGCGCGCGACGCCCTCCCCCCTCCCGGCTCACAGGCGCCGACATCCCCGCCCGATACAGAGAGGAGGCGCCGTCACCGGGGCGAGGGAGCGGCAACGGACATCCTCTTCGGGTTCGCCTTCGGCCTGCTCGTGCTGGGGCCTCCCTGATCGCGCTTGGGGTGCGATTCCTGGCACCGCGGCGCCCTCCCCCCGCCGGATGTCCCCGGGGCTACCGACCCGCGTTGCTGCTGGTGGTGTAAACTGCTGCCAGATTTGCCTGACAAACCGCGACAGCCGTCGTTTGTGCCGCCCCAATCCGGCTTGCGCCGGTTGCCCCTGGTTCCTTCCCGCCTAGCGGGCAAGGAGCCGACCCCATACGCACGAGTGGGGTCGGCGGGCCATTGGGAGTCGTCCCGCGCCTCTCGCGGCAAGCCGCTTGCGCACTCACGCGGGACCAGCAACCAGCCGCACCACTGGCCTG
>DAHWHV010000169.1 GCA_027335545.1 Clostridia bacterium | reverse complement strand
GGTGAGCGGTGCTCCACTGCGGTGAGCGGTGCTCCACTGCGGTGAGCGGTGCTCCACTGCGGTCATCGGTGCTCCGCCGCGGTGAGCGGGCCTCCGCCGCGTAGCGCCGGGCGCTGAGCGATCTTCCGCCCTGGCGGGTGCTTCCCTCCTCGACCAGGGCCGCCCTGTCGGACCCGGTGCACAGCCCGGACGGGGGCCCCTCCCGCCGCGGCGTCGCCGCCGACGCTCAGCGCCTCGGGTCCGGCGCGGCCGGGGCGCCGGCGGCCGCGCCGGGCCTTCTGCGGGCATCCGCAGCACCGGAGGCCAGGCCACAGGAATCGGCGCGCGCGCGGCCAATGCGGTCGGTGGAGCCGTGGCGGCCCGCGCGCCGCGGCCGCACCGAGCGGGGGGGATGGAGACCCATGCCGACGCCCGCATCTCCCGCTGGCGCAGGGGCCGCTTCGCGTCCCAACATCGTCCTGATCCTTGCCGACGACATGGGATACTCGGACATCGGCTGCTTCGGGGCGGAGATCGCCACGCCGCACCTGGATGCCCTGGCGGCCGGGGGCGCCCGGCTCACCCAGATGTATAACTGCGCCCGATGCTGCCCTAGTCGCGCGGCCCTCCTGACCGGCCGACACCCGCACCAGGCGGGCGTGGGGCACATGGTGGGGGACGAGGGGCGCCCCGGATACCGGGGGTTCCTCCACGACGCCAGCGCCACCATCGCCGAGGCGCTGCGGCCGGCGGGTTACCGGACCTACATGGCGGGCAAGTGGCACGTCGGCGGCGCCTACGACCTGCAGCGGCCCGAGACTTGGCGCCCTGGCGCGCCGGGCCACCCCCTTCCCATCCAACGCGGCTTCGATCGTCACTGGGGCACACTTGCCGGCGCCGGCAGCTACTTCAGCCCACCAACCCTGATAGACGGCGACCGCTTCGTGGAGCCGGCGGCGGAGGACTTCGACTACACCGACGCCATCGGCCGACACGCGGGCGCCATGGCCGCCGAGGGGCTGGCCTCCGGCGCGCCCTTCTTCCTCTACGCGGCGTTCACCGCCCCGCACTGGCCGCTGCACGCCACCCCCGAGGACATCGCCCGTTACGAGGGCCTCTACCGCGGCGGGTGGGAGTGGCTGCGCACCGCGCGCCACGAGCGGGCCAAATCGCTCGGGCTCCTCTCCGAGCGCTGGGACATCTCGGCGCGGGACGAACGGGCCCCGGCCTGGGCCGACCTCCCGGCGGAGCGGCGTGAGTGGGAGGCCTGCCGCATGGCAGTCTACGCCGCGCAGATCACCGCCCTGGACCGGGCCATCGGGCGGCTGTTGCAGCCGGTCGCGGACGCCGGGGCCTGGGACGACACGCTGGTGGTCTTCGTCTCGGACAACGGCGGCTGCGCGGAGTTCCTCTCCGAGGACGGCACCGACCGCTACCGCCGACGCACCCGCGACGGCCGGCCGGTGCGCGTCGGCAACGTCCCGGGCCTGGCGCCGGGGGCGGCGGACACCTTCATGAGCTATGACCTGCCGTGGGCCAACGCCTCCAACGCGCCCTTCCGCCTGTACAAGCACTGGGTACACGAGGGCGGCATCTCCAGCCCCTGCGTCGTTTCCTGGCCCGCGGCCATCCCGGCGGGGAGCATCATCCACGAGCCCGCGCACTTCATCGATGTGTTGCCGACCTTCCTGCAGGCGACGGCGCACCCCGCCCCCGAGGGCGTCGAGGGCGAAGGCCTCCTCCCCCTGCTGCGCGGCGAGCGCTGGGAGCGGA
This sequence comes from Clostridia bacterium, assembly GCA_027335545.1. The sequence continues at coordinate 1,409 of DAHWHV010000169.1, read as the reverse complement.
CCCGGCCCCTGTTCTGGGAGCACGAGGGCAACCGGGCGGTGCGGGCCGGGGCCTGGAAGCTGGTGTCTCGCCACCCCGGACCCTGGGAGCTCTACAACATGGAGGAGGACCGCACCGAGGGCCGCGACCTGGCGGCCGGGGACCCGCGGCGCGCAGGGTCCCTGGCCGCGGAGTACCGGGAGTGGGCGGCCCGTTGCGGCGTGGTGCCCTGGGCGGAACTCCACCCACGCCGGTAGGCGGTGCTGCGCAAGGCCGCTGTTGCGGCAGCCGGCCCCGGCGGACGCCGCGTGTTACGACACGTCGCTGTACTTCGACGACTTGGACCTGCACGAGGACGCGCCGCCGCCGAGCGCATAGCGCTGGAGGCGAGGCGGCCTTCTCGGGCGCGCGCCGCCTCCGCCGCCGGGACGCTCGGCGCCAGGGGCATGTCCTCGATCCGATACTGCCCGGCCGTGGCGGGCGGGGGCACCAGGGGCGTGTGGGGCGGTCCCCACGCCAGCACCAGACAGAACGGCCGCGGGTCCGGGTCCTCCAGGAAGGCGAGGGCCAGGTCCGTCTGCGGGTCGGGCTCGTAGGCGTCTGCGGTGATGGCGCGATCCGCGTCGCGGTAGTAGACCGGGGAGTAGTACGCGTGTCCGCGATTGAACGCGGCCCAGTAGGCGAAGCCGTGGCGTCGCGGGCCCGGGGGCACGAAGCCGGGTTTGCCCTCTCCATCCAGGTGCCACTTGCCGATGTAGCCCGTGCGGTAGCCGGCGGCGGCGAGCACCTGGGCGAAGGCCACCTCGTCCTCGGGCAGGCGCCGGTTGTTGCCGGTCACGCCCGTGGCGTGCGGGTAGCGCGCGGTCAGCAGGGAGGAGCGCGACGGCGTGCACACGGGGTTCACCGCGTAGGCGTGGGGCAGGCGCACCCCCTGTGCCGCGAGCCGTCGAGGGCCGGGGTCCGCACCACCCCGTCCCCCGCGCACCCCGGGGCCCAGCCCCTCCACTGATCGGCGTACAGGATGAGCAGGTTGGGACTGGACTCCGATCCAGCAACGCCATCCGCCGCGCCGAGCGTCACCGCCGGCACCCCCCTGCACTGCGGCGGTGGCCCGCGCTGGCGGCGCCCGCGCCGCTCACCGCCTCGCCCCCCACACGTGCCTGGCCCTTGGCGCCAGGGCGGCCTGCGCCTCTGGCGTTTTCTCCGGTGTTAGCCGACACCTGGCGGAGGCGGGCCACGCTCGCGACGCCCCGGCACCGCTCCCGCCTGCTCGGAAGGGCCGCCGCTCCGCGCCATGGCCCGCGATCCCTCCGGCAAGCCCCCCGGGCGGGGGAAGGCGCCGCGCCCTCCAGGAGGGCACGGCCCGGGCCAGGCCTCCCCCGGCTTGTTCCGCCGCACTCGCCCCCCCCCGGCCCCACACCCCCCCGCCC
>DAHWHV010000167.1 GCA_027335545.1 Clostridia bacterium | reverse complement strand
GAGGCCCTGGCGCGGCGGGACGTGGATCGTCTCCTGGGTACGGTACGCGAACCGACCGCCACCCTGCACGCCCGAGATAAAGAGGTTGCGGTCACTGGCGCAGGCGGCGTCGATCGCCTCCTGAATCCCGGCGGTCCGCGTCCGTGGGGTGTGGGGCCCGAAATCCCCGCCGTCCTCCGGACCCGACGGCGTCACGAGCACATAACCCAGGCGGTTCGCGTCCGCCAGATCCCCCGTCATCTGCAACCCATCCCCCGATCCGTTCACGGTCACGGCGCCGAGACCCGGGGCCCGGGTGTGCGGGGCGCGCCGCCGCGATCCCCGGCCTCCCGCCCTGCGGCCAGGACCCGCTGCACCAGCCCCCCAGGCCCGCAGGGGCCCGCGATATCCGTGCCGTCGCAGGTTCAGGGAGCCGTCCCCCCGGCTTCCCTCCCCTCCGCTGCGGCTCCGCCCCCCACCGTCCGCGGGGCGTCCCCGCCCGTGGCCCCCATCCAACCAGCGCGCAGGGCCAGGACCAGCCACACGCAGGCCAGCAACGCGGCCAGTCCCTGGTGGACAATGAGCGCCACCGGTGCGAGGTGTGTTTCGACGAGGACCCCCCCGAGGGCCACCTGCACGGCCAGGAGGGCCAGGGCCAGGAGGCTGCCGGAGCGCCAGGGACCGCGGGTGCGCACGCGCCAAGCCGCGCGCGCGGCGACGAGGCTCACTGCGGTGACGGCAAGGGCACCGACACGATGCATCCACTCGACCAGGATCGGCCACACCAACGGGGGGATCAGCCGTCCGCGGCAGAGCGGCCAGCCCAGGCAGGTCAGGCCGGAAGAGGTGCCAACGACGGCGGCGCCCAGCAGGATCAGCGCGAACGTGGCAGCGGCGGCAGCCCAGGCCAGAGCCCGGAAGCTCCGCAGGGCGCGGGCATCCGCCTCGGGCCCGGTGCCTGGCCCCGCGGCGCGGAGAGCGGATGTGTGTCGCATGGCCTTGCCTGGTGCGTGGGACCGCGCCGGGCGGATCACCGCCCCTGCACGGCGCCCGCCCGCCAGGGCCTCCCCCCTTCCACCCCAGAGGGCGTGGTGCGAACGTGGACCAGGGACGCGGTCCCGTCCCCCCCCGCAGCCCCTTCGCCTTCACGCCAGGGTCCTCTACAGCGGCCAGCGCGCCAACGCCCATACGTCCGGACATCGGTGGGTCATTGGGCGGGTCATTGGGCGGGTCATTGGACGGGTATTCGGAGGGCATTCGGTGGGCCATCGGCGATCGAACCTGGGGTTGCTGCCGTCCGGAACGCCAGCCGCCGCCGGGTTGTGCGCCAGCCGCATCGTCGACAGGCCCTGGGCCACACACCGCGCGCGCCGGCACGGCCGGAGGCCGCCCTCGGGCCAGGCCCGGGGACCAGACGGCCACACGCGTCGTTGCCCATGCCGTCGCCAAACGACCCCGCCAAAGGCTGCCGCCAAACGCCCCCCCGGGGCGGGGCCCGCCTGCACGTGGCCCTCTCGTTCGTGCCGCTTCTGGCGTGGCCGGTCACGCGCCTCCGGCACGTGAGCCTGCCCCCGGCCTTCCTGAGGCGGGCCCCGATCCTGTGCCGGGCGCGCGCCGCCCCGGCGCGGCACCGCCGCGCCCTCCCGGTCCCCGCTAACGGTGCACCCTCAGCGGGGGGGCGGAACCGGCCCGGCCAGGGAGGCGCGCCGGGTGGGAGCGGCGCGGGTGAAGGGGGCAGCGGGTGGGCGCCGGCGGCAGGGCGGCCGCCTGCCTCACGCCCCCCAGGCCTCGGCGCGACGCGCCATCTCCACCGCGGCCTCGGGGGCGGTGCCCCCGCCGCTCACGGGCAGGGTGTCGATGTACTCCACGGCGTGCGCGCCCACGTAGGCGGCGGCACGCAGGGCCCCGTCCACCGCCGCGAAGTCGACGGCGCCGAGCCCGGGCCAGACCTGGATCTCCGGCCACCCGCCGAGCCCCGCGTCGCGCAGGTGGACGTGGGCCACGTAGGGGACGGCCGCCTCCCAACCCAGCCCCTGCGCCGGTCCCGCCCAGTAGTGGCTGGGGTCGAGCGTCAGGCGGAGGGCGGGCACCGCCTGGCAGAGGGCCGCGGCCGCCGCGGGGTCCTGCGTGACCGCGCCGATGTGGGTCTCGACCGCCAGGGTCACGCCGTGCAGGGCGGCGGCGTGCACCAGCGGTCGCAGGTCCGCCGCGGCTGCGGCGGCGCCGCCCCCGGCCGGACCCGCGGGCAGCGTCACCACCGGGATGCCGCAGGCCGCGGCGAGGCGGAAGAGGGCGTGCGCCCGCCGCTGCCGCTC
>DAHWHV010000161.1 GCA_027335545.1 Clostridia bacterium | reverse complement strand
CCGCCCCGACGGGCGCCGGCCCCACGCCCAGCGCCGCGGCCGCCAGCCGGTAGCGCCGCAGGTGGCCGAAGCGGCGGGCGCCGATCCGCCGGTAGAGGCTCCGGTCCCCGGAGATCAGCAGCAGGGCGACGCCCTCGGCGCGGAGTCCGGCCATCCCCTCCGCGAGGAGGGCCCCCGCCAGGCCCTGGGCGCGGTACTCGGGCCGGGTGCAGACGGCGCCGACGTGCGCCACCGCGAGCCGGCGGCCGTGGGTCCAGAGGGCGCCGCGCCAGAAGCCGACCAGGGAGACGGGCGCCGGCCCGTCCCAGAAGGTGAGCAGGTTGGCGGCGTTGGCCGCGGAGAAGAGCGTCGGGAACTCCGGTCCCATGCGGGGGGCCTTCCCCCCGAAGATCGCGTCGGCCAAGGCGATGACCGCGGCGACCTCCTCGGGGCGGGCACCGCGCGGCCCCTCCAGTGGCATGTGCTCCCCCTCTTGCTTGGGGGTGCCGCAAGAGCCCGCTCTTGCCGCACCCCCCTGCGGATGCTGTTGCCCGCGTTCGTCGCGGCCCGCCACCCCTGGTGGGTGGAGGGACCGCCTCTGCCCTTTCGCAGCGGGGTCCTGGCGCCTTCCTCATGGCTGCAGGCCGTGTGGCCGTGTGGCCGTGTGGCCGTGTGTGGGGGTTCGCCGTCGGCAACCCGAATCCCCCGCGCTCCGGCGGAGGCAGGCGGCCCCTCGCGGCGGTGTCCGCGCCTGGGCCGCTCGTCCGCCGCAGGCGAGCGATCCTCCCCGCAGCGGAGCACCGACAGGCCCCTCGCGCCCGCGGGCACCGCAAGTCCGTCGCGGCGGGTGATTGGCAGGCTCAGGCATCGGCTCGGCTGCACCCGCGGTGGAGTCAGCACGGCCGTGAAGGGACGAATGGACCAGCGGGTTGACGCGGGCGATGGGCGGGCGGGGCCTCTGGCACGCGGGCGGCTGAGGGCCTCCGCGCTCGCCTCAGCGCTCCCGCAGGACGGCCGCCACCGCCGCCGCGGCATCCGGCGCACACAGCGCGCCCTCGGCCCGCCCCTCGGCCCTTCCCTCGAAGCAGGGGGGCGAAGCGCGGCCTGGTGGAGACGAGTTTCGCAGCGCCCACCAGGCACCAGTTCCGGCGGTGGCCCTGGCCAAAGGGGACTTTGGCCAGGGCCACCCAGGACGATCGGCGCCGGGTGGCGAATGGACGGGCATGCGTGTGCTGCTCGGCCAGTTCGGCGGCCCGACGACGGTGCTCAACGCCTCCCTTTACGGGGCCTGGGGGGCGCTGCGCGCCGCCGGCGCCCAGCCGCTGGGCGTACGCGGCGGGGGGCGGGGACTCCTGGCCGGCGACTTCGTGCCGCTGACGGGGGACCCGCCAGCCTGGCTCCGCACCGCACCCGGCGCCGCGCTGGGCTCCGGGCGCCACGCCCTGGACGGCCCCGCGCTGGAGGCCTGCGCGCGCCGCCTGCGGGCGGAGGGCGTCGTGGGCGTCGTGGTGATGGGCGGCAACGGGACGATGGCGCTGGGGGACGGGCTGGCCGGGGCGGGCCTGTGCGTGGCGGGGGTCCCCAAGACGATCGATAACGACCTGGAGGGGACCGACCACGCCCCCGGCTACCCCAGCGCGGCCGCCTTCGTCGTCGACGCCTTCACCGACCTGGCCGTCGACCTCTGGGCGATGTCCGGCTTCGAGGACGTGCGCCTGATCGAGGTCATGGGCCGGCGCGCCGGCTGGCTGGCGGCGGCGGCCACGCTGGCCCGAACCGCGACCGGCGGGCTGCCGCAACTGGTGCTGCTGCCGGAGGTCCCCGTAGACATGGAGGCCTTCTGCGCCGAGGTCGCGCGGCTCCAGCGGCGCGACGGCTCCGTCCTGGTCGCCGTCGCCGAGGGGGTGCGCACGGCCGACGGCCTGGGCCTCGGCGCGGGCGCCCTGGACGCCGCCGGACGGACGCCCGTGCTGGGGGGCGCGGCGCACCGCCTCGCCTCCGTCCTGCGCACCCGGCTCGGCCTGCGGGTGCGCGCGGAGAGCCTGGGCTTCCTGCCGCGCTGCCTGCGGGCCGCCGCCACGGAGCGCGATCGCGCCGAGGCGGAGGGGGTGGGGCGCGCCGCCGCGGCCGCCGTCCTGGCCGGTCGCGGCGGCGTGATGGTCTCGATCCCCCCGCGCCCGGAGGGCGGGCCGGCGTCCGACTACGGTGTGGTGCCCCTGCGCGAGGTCGCCGGCAGGGAGCGGCTCCTGCCGCCGGGAATGCGCTCAGGCGGGGAAGCGTTCGCGTCCTGGTTGCGGCCCCTGCTGGGGAGCGTCCCGCCGCCGACACGCCTGTTCTGAGCGCCCCAAGCCGCGCCCGCCGGGGCCGCGGCGCCCGACCCGGATCGCGCGGAATGGGGGGGGACCGATGCCGCTGGTATCCGGCCAGGACCTGCTGCCGCGGGCGCGCCGCGAGGGCTACGCCGTGGGGGCCTTCAGCATCCACACCGCCGACATGGTGGACGCGGTCTTCTGCGCCGCGGAGGCGCTGCGGGCGCCGATCCTGCTGCAGGTCGGGCGGCGCGCCGTGCGCCAGGCCGGGCTGGAGGCCTGCTGCGGCTGGGTGCGGGCGCGCGCCGCCGCCAGCCCCGTGCCCGCCTGCCTCCACCTGGATCACGCCCAGAGCTTCGAGGCGGTCGTGCGCGGGCTGCGGGCCGGCTGCACCTCGGTGATGTACGACGGCTCGGAGTGGCCGCTGGCGGAGAACACCCGCCAGACAGCGGAGATCGCGCGCGTCTGCCGTGCGGTGGGCGTGCCCCTGGAGGCCGAGGTGGGCCGGGTCTCCGGCAGCGAGGACGACATCTCCGTCGACGAGGCCGAGGCCCGCTTGGCGGGTCCGGAGGACTGCGCCCGCTTCGTCGCCGAGACCGGCTGCGACAGTCTGGCCCCGGCCGTCGGCAACGTGCACGGGCTCTCCTCGTCCGTGCCCCGGCTGCGCCTGGACCTGCTGCGCGCCGTGGCCGCGGCGGTGTCCGTGCCGCTGGTCCTGCACGGCGGCTCGGGCCTGGACGCCGAACAGCTGCGCCAGGCGATCGCCGCCGGCATCGCCAAGGTGAACATCGATACCGAGTTGCGCCGGGCGTTCGTGCGCGGCCTCGGGGAGGCCCTGGTCACCCACGCCCCCCAGGACGACCCGGCCCCCGCCCTGGCCGAGGCGGCGGCGGCCGTCCGCGCCCTGGCGGAGGAGCGCATCCGGCACTTCGGCAGCGCGGGGAGGGCGTGATGAGCGCGGCAGACGCCTTGCCGGCCCCCGACCGCGCACTCGGGGAGCACCCGCGGGTGCCGGGCGTGGAGACGCGGCCCGGGACCCTCCGCCGTGTCCTGGTGGCGGAGTTCATGGACGCGGCGGGGCTGCGGGCCCTGGCCGCCCGCGCCGAGGTCTCCTACCGCCCCATGCTGGGGCACGACCGCGCCGCCCTGCTGCAGGCGGTGCGCGGCACCGAGGCCCTGGTGGTGCGCAACCGCTGCCGGGTCGACGCCGACGTCCTGGAGGCGGCGGGGCCGTCCCTGGCGGTGGTCGGCCGCCTGGGGGCCGGCCTGGACAACATCGACACGGCGGCGTGCCGAGCCGCGGGCGTGGAGGTGGTCTTCGCCCGGGGCGCCAACGCCGACGCCGTCTGCGAGTACGTCTTCGCCGCTCTGCTGCACCTGCTGCGCTCCCTGGACGCCGCGGACGCGGCGGTGCGCGCCGGGGGGTGGCCGCGCGAGAACTACAGCGGGGGGGAGCTGTCCGGGCGGACCCTCGGCCTGCTCGGACTGGGCGAGGTGGGTCGGCGCATGGCGCGGCGCGCGCACGCCTTCGGCCTGCCGACGATCGGGTACGACCCGCTGGTCGGCGCGGACTCGCCGCTGCTGCGGGGGGTGCCGGTGACGGTGCTGGAGTACGAGGAGGTGCTCACCGGCGCGGACATCCTCTCCCTCCACCTCCCGCTGCTCCCGGCGACCCGCGGGCTCATCGGCCGGGAGGCCTTGGCGCGCATGCGTCCGGGGGCCATCGTCGTCAACGCGGCGCGCGGGGGGATCGTGGACGAGGCCGCACTGGCCGAGGCCCTGCGCGACGGCCGACTGGGGGGCGCCGTGCTGGACGTGCGCGAGGTCGAACCCCCGCCCCAGCCGGACCCCCTCGCGACCGCCCCCCGGGCCCTGCTGACCCCGCACATCGCCGGGCTCACGGCCGAGGCCCAGGCCCGGGTCGGCCTGATGGTGGCCGAGGACGTCCTGGCCGTGCTCGCCGGGCGCCCACCCCGCTCCCGGGCCTGACGGGCGCCGCACCCAGGTGGGGGGCCGGGGGCCGCGCCCGAGTCCGGGTGCGGCGCGCGGCCCCAGCGGGGACCGCGCCGAGCCGAGTGCTCCCGCCTGGGACCCGGTGCGCGGACCCGGCCCGGCGCCGCGCGCCCTGCCCGCACCCCGCCCCGAGCAGAGCCCCGGGAGCCACCCCCACGGTCTCGCGCAGGAGGGATCCCCCACGCCAGCGGCGATGCCCCCGCAGCCCGAGTCCGCCCCTCCGCGGCCCGCCCACGGACCCGGCGCCTCCCGGCTGTCCCACCTGGAGTGCCCCCGCTGCGGCGAACGCCTCCCCGCCGATCGGCCGGCCAACCTCTGCGGCTGCGGCTCGCCCCTGCTGGCCCGCTACGACCTGGCGGCGGTGGCCGCCGCCTGCCCGCGCTCGGCCCTGGCGGGACGCCGCACCGACCTCTGGCGCTACGCCGAGCTCCTCCCCGTGCGCGACCCGGCGCAGATCGTCACGCTGGGCGAGGGCTGGACGCCCCTGCTGCCACTGCCGCGCCTGGGGCGGGAACTCGGCCTCCCGGACCTCTGGCTCAAGGACGAGGGCAGAAACCCCACCGGCACCTTCAAGGCACGCGGGGCGGCCGTCGGTGTCTCCCGCGCGCGCGAACTCGGCGTCTGCGCGCTGCGCCTGCCCACGGCGGGGAACGCCGGGGGGGCGTGGGCGGCCTACGCCGCGCGGGCCGGCCTGCCGCTGCTGGTGGTGATGCCGGGGGACGCCCCCGCCATCAACCGCAAGGAGTGCGCCGTGGCCGGCGCCGCCACCCACCTGGTGGACGGGCTGATCTCCGACGCCGGGGCCCTCGTCGCGGCGTACGGGCGGGACCACCCGGAGACCTTCGACGCCGGCACGCTGCGGGAGCCCTACCGGCTGGAGGGCAAGAAGACCATGGCGCTGGAACTCGCCGAGCAGTTCGGCTGGGAGATGCCGGACGCGATCCTCTACCCCGCCGGGGGCGGCGTCGGGGTGATCGGCCTCTGGAAGGCGTTCGAGGAGATGGCGGCGCTGGGCTGGATGCGCGACCGCCGACCCCGCCTGGTCGTCGTGCAGGCCGCCGGCTGCGCGCCCCTGGTCGAGGCCTTCGAGCGCGGCGACGAGGCCTCGCGCTTCTGGGAGGGCGCCGCCACCATCGCGGCGGGCCTGCGCGTGCCCAAGGCCCTGGGCGACTTCCTCGCCCTGCGCGCGGTGCGGGAGACGGGCGGAACGGCGCTGGCCATCGCCGACGCGGAGATCCTGGCGGCGATGCGCACGCTCGCCGCACTGGAGGGTGCCTGGGTCTGCCCCGAGGGGGCGGCGGCCGTGGCCGCCGCGGGGCGCCTCCGGGCCTCCGGGTTCTTCGGCCCCGGGGACCGCGTCGTGATCCTGAACACGGGTAGCGGCCTGAAGTACCCGGATCTGGTCTCGGCGGAACTCCCCCTGCTGCCGCCGGGCGGGCGGATTCCGCCGGACTGACCGGCCAGGGAGCGGGGGGGCCGCGCCTACCCGGCTCGGCCCCCCCCGCCCTCAGGCGCCCTGGAGGACGGCGTCGATCCGCCCCAGTTCCTCCTTGCTGAATTCCAGGTTGTCCAGCGCGGCCACGTTCTCCTCGATCTGGCTGCGCCTGCTTGCGCCGATCAGCGCGGAGGTCACCGCGGGCAGGCGGAGGATCCAGGCCAGGGCCATCTGGGCCAGGGTCTGGCCGCGCGCCGCCGCGAGCTCGCCCAGCGCGCGCAGCACCCGCCGCCGGGCCTCCGGCACGGCATCGTCAAGGCTCGTCTTGCCCCACCAGAGGGCGGCCCGTGAGTCGGGCGGCAGGGCCTCACCCAGGTACTTGTCGGTCAGCACCCCCTGCGCCAGGGGACAGAAGGCGATCACGCCCGTCCCCGCCCGCTGGGTGTGGGGGAAGAGGTCGCTCTCCGCCCCGCGCCCGAGCAGGTTGTAGTATGGCTGGTGGATGGTGATCGGCAGCAGGTGGCGCTCGCCGACGACCTGCTGGGCCGCCTCGAACTGCACCCCGCTGAAGCTGGACACCCCGATGTACAGGGCCTTGCCTTGGCGCACGATGAGGTCCAGGGCCTCCAGCGTCTCCTCCAGGGGCGTCTGCGGGTCGGGCCGGTGGGCGTAGAAGATGTCCACGTAGTCCAGCTGCAGGCGGGCCAGGGACTGGTCGAGGCTCGCCACCAGGTACTTCTTGCCAAGCCACTCGCCGTAGGGGCCGGGCCACATGCGGTACCCGGCCTTGGTCGAGATGATCAGTTCATCCCGCGGCATCTCCTTGAGAATGCCCCCCACGACGCGCTCGGCGTTCCCCGCCGGCCGGCCATAGTTGTTGGCCAGGTCGAAGTGGGTGATGCCGAGGTCGAAGGCGCGGAAGAGGCACTCGCGCGCGACCTCCTCGCCCCGGTAGCCGCCGAAGGTCTCCCAGGCCCCCAGGGAGATCGCCGGCAGCAGCAGCCCCGACCGCCCGCAGCGCCGGTACTGCATCCGCTGGTATCGCTCGGGCGAAAACTCATGCGCCAACCAGACACCTCCCGGTCATCGGCCGCGACACTCGCGCCGACGGGGCGCGTTGGATCGAGCCCCCCGCCCCCGTCCCACGTCCTTCGCCGCCGCGCGGACTCCGCCTGCGGCGCGCGGCCCGACGAGCGGCGATCCGGCTGGGCCCAGAATCGCCGGGGCGCAACCGCGGCGTGATGGGCGGCACCGGGGCGGGCGCCCCGGCGGGCCGGCGCGGACGCGGACCGTGGCCCACGTCGGTGGCCGAGCACGTGCCGGACCGCCCTCACAGACCGCCGGCCTGCCGCCGATGCCATCCGGGGGGTACGCACGATGGGGATCCATCTGCCGCACACACTCCGCGCGCGGCTGCTGGGCGGGGACGGGGCACGGGCCGACGCCCGCCTGCTGGGCTCGGCGGCGCCGGAGGTCTTCGGCCTCTGGCGCGTGGTGCGCGGACGCTTCGCCATCTTCGTCCCCGAGCAGGCGGAACTCCCGCCGTGCCTGGCGACGGTGAGCCTGGGGCTGGAACCGGGCCCCTGCCGGTTCGTCGCCCTGCTCTCCCCCGCCGGGCCCCACCTCTGGCGCGTCCTGGCCCAGGACCTCCTGGACAATCGGGGGGCCCTGCGCGTCCCCGTGCGCCTGCGGGGCAGTGTGACGGCCGAGGGGGACGCGGCCCCGGTCCCGGTCGAGGTCGCCGACCTCAGCCCGGCGGGCGTCGGGTTTCGCTGCCGCACCCCCCTGACCCTCGGCCCGGCCCACGACCTGCGCCTGGAGGGGGACTGGGGGGAGCGGGTCGGGCCGCTCCGCCTCCACCTGGTGCGCGAACTCCCGGGGCCGCGGGGGTTCGAGTACGGGGCGCGCCTCTCGGGGGATCCGGCCGCCCTGTCCCGCCTCTACCCCCTGCTGTGGGCCCTCAAGGGCGAACGCCGCACACCCGGCTCGGCACCCGTGCCCGAGATGGCCTGGGGTCCGCCGGCGTAAGGGCGGCGTGACGGCGGCACCCGTGCGGCCGACGCGGCGGTCACACCCGCGGGCATCGTGCGGGCATGGGGCACGCCTGGGGCACCGACCCACCGGGCCCCGCAGCCCTCACCCCCACAGGGGCGCCCCCCGCCACCTGCCGCACGCCCCGGGCCCGCATGGTGTCGACCCCGGCCTGGAGCGCTCACACCTCGAAGACCGACAGCCCCATCATCCCCGCCAGATCGGCCAGCTCCGCGCGCACATCCCCGTAAACCAGGGCGTAGTGCGGCTCCCAACCGGCCTCCAGCAGCCGGCCCACCCGGGGCTCCACGGGCTGGTCGCCGTCGAAGCGCACGGTGGCCGCGGTGCCCAGGAAGGGCTGCGGCGCATCGAGCACCTCCCCCGCCCCGATCAGCAGGCGCAGGCCGGCCGGGGACTCGCCCAGGCGGGCGAGCGTCACACGGCCGGGGCGCAGGGCGAACTCGAGCGTGAAGCCGATCTTACGGTTGGGCTGGACGCCCGCGACCGCCCCCGTCCGCGGCGAGGCCAGGCTGAAGGCGCCAGCCCCGCAGTGCCAGAAGACGGCGGCGTTGCGCGGCCCGTCAATGGCCGCCAGGTCGCCCAAGTAGGGCGGGCCCCCGGCCAGGCGTTGCAGCAGGCCCATCGTCAGCGCCCCGAGGACGTCGGCCTCACAGGAGGCGGCCACGCCCCGCTCGGTGAGGGCGCTGACGAAGGAGCACGCCGCCGCCCCGAGGTCCGTGAAGAACTCCGGCCAGCAGCGCACCGCCACGGCACAGGCCCCCCGCGCCGCCACCTCGCGCTCCACGACCGCCTGCAGGCGGGCGAACCGCTCCACCTGCTCGGCCGGTAGGCGCTCCAGGCCCGAGACCCGCTCGCGCACGGCGGCGACGATGGGCCGCCAATCCGCGTCCGGGACGGCGCGCGCCGCGGCGAAGAGGGCGTCGAGGTCGAGGCGCTCGATCTGCAGCCCCACTGCGGCGCCGACGCCCTCCCCCGGCTCGCTGAAGAAGAAGCCGTCGGGCGCGCGGCCCAGGACCAGGGCCCGGAAATCCCCGAGCCAGCGCCGTGCGGCGGCCGCGCGGGCCAGGCCGACGAGCCGCCTCCCCACGGCCTCCTCCCCGGGGTCGCCCAGCACGAAGCGAAAGAAGCGGGAGCGCCCGTGCATCTCCCGCGCCGCCAGGTTGGCGCCGGTCAGGGAGTTGAGGGCCAGCCGCTCCCCGGGGCGCACGGGCTCACGCAGGGCCCACAGGAGCAGCGGGACATCCGTCGCCTCGGCGACGGCCGCGACGAAACGCGCGTCCACGAAGGTGGTGAACTGACAGACCAGCAGGTCCGCCTCGCACTGCCGCGCGAAGGCCGCGGCGGCCGCGGGGTCGGTCAGCAGTCCCGAGACGGCCGCCACCCGCACGGGCAGGTCCCGCAGGGCGGCGTGGCTCCGGTCCAGCACCACCCGGGCCTCGGCCAGGTCGAAGGTCGGCCGCCCGAAGGCGGCCAGGGCGATGCGCGGCAACTCCTGGATCGGCGCGGGGTGCGCCATAGCTCGACATGCCTCCCTCGGTGGGCAGGGCAGAGCAGGGGCTTTGTCCCGCCCACGTCCGCAGCTCGCGGCCGGGGTGCGCGGCGTCCCCCTGCGCCCAGTGGCCTCCAGGCTCCCCGGGGCTCGGTGCCTCGCCCTACCAACGGGCCGCCGCCGAAGGGCGGCGTGGCGGCCGCCGCCCTGTGTCCCCGGCGCCCCGAAGACCCGTGGGCCCCGGCCCCGGCACGGCGCTTGTCGCGGTGCCCCCAGGCACGCCGACGCCACGCGGCGGCACCGCTCCGCTGGTCGCCCGGCGTCGGGCGCGGCCGCTCCTGCGTGTCGGCCGGGACACCTGCGGGTTCCCGTGGGGCTTCGCCCCTGTGGGCTGGATGGCCTGCCGCGGGGCCGTCAGGGCCCTCCCAGCGCCTCCGGGGTGTGGCGGTGGCGCGGGCGGAGGGCGGCGGGGGCCGGCTCCCAGCGGGCGCCGCCGGGGCCGGCGG
>DAHWHV010000149.1 GCA_027335545.1 Clostridia bacterium | reverse complement strand
GCGCCGCGGCACAACCCTCCGCCGCGAAGGTGAAGGCCGCGCCGCGGCACAACCCTCCGCCGCGAAGGTGAAGGCCGCGCCGCGGCGCGGCATCTTCTCCGCCGCGACGACTGCCCGGCGAGAGGAACGGCTCAGAGCTGGTTGGTGAGTTGCTCCATCTGCAGCCCGACGGCGAAGGCCCGCGCGTTGATCTGGTAGGCGCGCTGCGCGGAGAGGAGCGAGGGGAGCAGCGTCGCCAGCGAGGCGTTGCTGCCCTCCAGCACGCCGCTGTGCAGGGCGCCCGCGGGGCCGCGGCCCGGGGCGAAGGTGTGCAGGGGACCGGCGGTGGGCATCGCCGCCAGGGTCCCGACGCCGACGCCCACCAGCCCCTGGGCGTTGGTGGGGAGGACCAGGCCGATCTGAGCGATCGCCTGGCGCTTCCCGCCGACCAGCGCCGTCACCTCACCAGCCGCAGAGACCTCGGGCGCACCGGCGCCGCGCGGAAGGCGGATGGCCCGCCCCTGCAAGTCCAGCAGCGCCCGACCCGCTCCGTCCACCAAGCCCCCGGCCGCGTCCACGAAGAACCGGCCCGCACGGCTGTAAACGGTCTGACCCGCCGCCGGGCGCAGGGCGAAGAAGCCCGCCCCCTGCACGGCTAGGTCCAGGGGGCGTCCGGTCGGCCGCACGCCGCCCGGGCTCAGGTCCAGCCGCAGCCCGGCGGGCGTGGTCCCCCCTCCCGCCAGCACCGCGCCGACGGCGGGGGGACCGCCAGCCAGGCCCGCCGCGTAGACGGCCAGGGGCGCGGTGTTGGTCGTCCCGGGCAGCAGGGCCTGGAAGCCAGGCGTGTTGACGTTGGCGATGTCGTTGGCCAGGGCCGTGATGCGCCAGGAGTCCGTCTGCATCCCCGAGGCGGAAACCCACAGGTTGCCGAGCACGCTGGCTCCCTCCCGTCCGATTCCCGCGGGAACACGCCGCGATCGGTGCTCAGACCACGGTCCCCACCTGGGTGATCACCAGGTTCATCGTGTGGTCGGCGGTCTGCACCGCCCGCTGATCGGCGGCAAAGGCCTGCTCGGTGGCCAGCAGGGCGGCCATCTGGCCGACCTGGCCCACGTTGCTCCCCTCCAGGAACCCGGGCCGGAACACGCCGGGCCCGGGGGTGGGGGCGGCGGTCCCGGCGGGGAGGGCGAAGAGGGCGCCGCCCGCGGGCCGCAGGGCGGCGAGCGCGGGCCGGAAGAGGGCGAGACGGCCCACGACCGCCCCGGCCACGCGGATCTGCCCCGTCGGCTCGATGGTCGGGGCCCCCGCCGCCGCGCCATGCGGGATGCGGATGGGCTGGCCTCCGGTGCCCAGGACCGGCGCACCGGCCGGGGTCACCAGGTCCCCCTGGGCGTTGAGCTGGAAGTCGCCGGCCCGCGTGAAGCGCAGCCCCTGCGGGGTCTGGACCCCGAAGAAGCCCGGACCCGCGATGGCCACCGCGAACGGGTTGTCGCTGCGGTGCAGGGGGCCAGCCCGCCAATCGATCGCCGTGCTGTTGACCAGGGAGCCGCTCGTGACGGCCCCGATCCCCACCGCGAACCGGGCCCTGGCGCCCGCCAGGGTGACCGCGAACGGCTCTGAGCGCTGCAGGGCCAAGCCGCCGAAGTCCGCGAGCGTGGCCGCCCTGGCCTTGTAGCCGACGGTCCCCCCGTTGGCCAGGTTGTCGGCGATGACGCCTTCGCGCAACTGGCTGGAGAGCATCCCAGCCGCCGCACTATACAGGCCCCGGATCATGCGCACGCCTCCTCCGCTCGCCGCGTTCCCGGTGGGAACACAAACAGCCACCGGGCGTGCCGGCGGCTGGCGGCGGATCGCCCTTCGGCAGCCCGGCGGTCCCGGGGCGGCTGGGGGAATCCCGTGGCCGCACCGTCGGATCCGTGGCTTTGCGCCCCCGGCTTCCACCGGGTTTGCCGTTTCGGGACCGAGTTACCGGGACAGAACCCCCGGGCCGGGAACCGCGTCGGGGCCGGAAGGCCGGGCGACGGGAGGTGCCCTCGTCCAAGCGGGACCGCTGCCCCGGTGTCCCTCACGCCCTCACGACCTGGGGCGCTGGGCCAAGCGCCTGGGGCAGCGCCGGCCTCGGGCCACCACCGCGCCACCTGAAACCCCGCATCAGGCGCATTCGCCGCGCCCTCTCCATCTCCTGCCGGTGCTCCGCCGCGGAGCGAAGCTCGCCTGCGGAGCGAAGCTCGCCTGCGGCGAGCGGTGCTCCGCCGCGGCGAGCGGTGCTCCGCCGCTCCGCGCTAGTGCCCCACGTGAACCTCCTCGGGCAGGAGCACCTGACCGTCGTCGATGTATTTGCGGCGCGTCGCCTCCCCCCCCCGCAGGTGGCGCTCCGCCTTGTTCGTGTCGAGGACCTGCTTGACCCGTGCGGCCAGGTCGCGGTTGAGCTTCGGCAGGCGCTCCGTCACGTCCTTGTGCACGGTGGACTTGCTCACGCCGAAGACTTTGGCGGTGTCGCGCACCGTGGCCCGCGTGCGCGAGATGTAGCGGCTCACCTCCATGAGCCGTTCGGGGCCGCAACGGCGCATCGCCTGCCTCGACCTCAAGCGCGGGGAGGCGGCGGGTCCCGGGGCGGCGCGCGGGCACCGGGGTCGCCGTCCGGCGGGTTTGAGCGCAGGCGACACGACGCCGGCGCCTCCTGCCCGGCCGGCCCGACGTTTCCTCCGGCTGGGCACCGCTTGGTGGACGCCGGCCGCGCACGCGCCGCCGGACCCGGCCGCCTGCTCACCGAAACGCCATCTGAGGCTCACCCCCTGCTCATCTCGGGGAACGACACTGACCCCGCGCCGCCGGACGGGAGTGCGGCGGCACACGGGAGGGGGTGGGAGAGGTGGGAATTCAGATGCGTCTGCGCGTGCTCGCGGGAGTCGGTACGGGCCTCCTGCTGGCGGGGGGTCTCGTCGCAACCCTGGCCGCCAGCGGCGGTAGCATAGCGGCCGCTGCCCCGCAGACCCCGGCGGCCAATGCCTCGGCCGCCGCCAACGTCCGCTCCGGGGCCCAGACCCGGTCCGGAGCAAACCTGCAGTCCGGCGCCAATGTGCAGGCCGGTCCGAACGTGCGCGGTGGGGCCCCGGATAGGGGCCAGCGACACCCGCACCACAAGGAGGCCGGCGGCTGACCGGCCTGGCCTCGACCGCCCTGGGGTGCCCCGCAAAGGACAGGGGCCAGATGCGGAATAGGGGGGGTGCCCTATTCCGCATCCCCCAGGCACACCCGGACCTCCTCCCCCGGGCCGGCCACCACCCGCACGCCCAGGGCGCCGAGGACCCCGCGCCGCGCGGCCACGGGCTCCAGGGCAGGGGCGTCCGCGACGATGCGCGCGACGGCCTCCTGGGCGCGACGCCGGTCGTCGGCGTGCAGGACCGCGGCGCGCCGCTGCCCCTGCACGGAAGCGGCCCGCTGCTGCAGCACGCGCGCCTCGCCTTCCAGTTCCTGCTGCTGCTGGGCGAGTTCCGCCTCGTCGATCAGGGCGCGGCGAAAGGCACGCACCAAGCGCTCCCGCTCCAGGCGGAGGCGGTCCGCCGCGGCGGCGAGGGCGGCCTCCTGCCGCTCCAACTCGCCCTGGAGTTCGGCGTCCGGGGCCTGCGCCTCGGCCGCCGCGTGCTGGGCCTCGGGGTCGCGGAGCCAGGCGGTGACCTGCGCCCACACCGCGGGGTCGAGTTGGTCCGAGCGCCAGAAGCGGTTGGGGCAGCGCTGCCCGCTGGCGGCGGGCTTGGCCTTGGCCGTGCAGCCGTAGTAGGTGGCCACCCCGCCCTTGGTCGGGCGGCCGTAGCCGCCGCACATCGACCGCCCGCAGACACCGCAGGTCAGGCGCCCCGAGAGCAGGTAGGGGTGGCGGGCGTGGCCGAGCGGACGGTTGAGCCGCGCCCGCAGGGCGGCCTGCACCCGGTCGAAGGCCGTCCGGCCGATCAGGGGGGGCACCGGCACCTGCCCCAACCCACCCATCTGCGGCATGCTGCCCAGATAGGTGGGGTTGCGCACGATGCCCATGACGCTGCTCTGGCTCCAGCTCCGGCCGAAGCGGGCGGGAACGCCCTGCCCGTTGAGGCGCTTGGCGATCTCCCAAGTGCCCGCCTCGGACGCCCATTCGAAGATCAGCCGTACGACCTGTGCCTCGCGCGGCTCCTCCTCCCAACGCTTGCTGGCGCGATCGAGGCGGTAGCCATAGATGCAGGTGCCGCTGGCGACCTGGTTGGCGCGGGCCCGGGCCTGCTTCCCCGAATACATGCGCTGCTTGATGCGATACGCCTCGAACTCGCTGATGGCCCCACGCACGGTGAAGAGCAACCGCCCGTCGGGGGACATGTCCGAGTGGAAGTTGACGAAGTCGACCTCCACGCCGTGCTGCCGCAGCTCGTCGACGACCAGCAACAGGTGCGTGACGCTGCGGCTCAGGCGGTCGGGGTCGTAGACGACGACGCGGGCGATCTCCCGCCGCCGGGCCCGTTGGAGCAGGGCCTGCAGTTGGGGCCGGTCGAGCGTGGTGCCGGTGATGCCGGCGTCCACGAACTCCAGCACCGTCTCGGCCCCCGCGGCGCGCTCGCGGCAGAGCCGGACCTGCTCGTCCAGCGAGGTGCCGTGCTCGGCCTGCTCGTCGGTGCTGACCCGCGCATAGATGGCGGTCGTCGGCATGTCGCGGCGCCCCCCTACCGCGGGGGATGGGCCTGTACGGAGGCGTGACCCTCCCGCGCAGGACCGCTGGTGCCTTCGGGCGACCGGGAAGTCCCCCCGGGCGGGGCACAGAGGGCGTCGACGCGTGCCGGCAGGTCCCGCTGATAGAAGGAGACCAGGCTCCGGATGGCACGGACCTTCTGGGCGAACGAGCCTTCGATGACGATTCGGCAGGGCCGAGGTGCCGTCGTGCCGACCCCCTTGCGCCGCGCCCCATCCCTATGCCGGCCCGCCGCCGCCCCAGACGCGCCCGAGCCCGGAGGGCTCCGGCCTCAGACCGGCCGCCCCCGGTCGGCGCGCAGGTTCGCCGCCACCTGGCAGGTCCACCCCAGCGGCGGTGGCGGCGAACCTGCGCCGCCCCTCGGCCGGCCGAACCGCCGCACCCGGCCGCGATCCGGCCCGCGCCCGGTCCGGCACCCGCCTCGCACAGCAGCCCCACCGCGTCACACCAGCCGCACCCGGTAGGCGCGCAGCCAGGCGTCGACCTGGCACAGGTAGGCGTAGAACTGCGCCCCGCTCATCGTCTGGCCGAACCACTGCACCGCCGGCGGTCCGTCTTGGGCCAGCAGGGCACCGAGGTACCGGCGATCCACGAGGTCATACAGCGGACCGCTCCGGTCCGCGAGGATGCCGCCGAGCCAACCGCGCACGGCGGCGAGGTAGGTCGGATTGAAGGTGCGCGGATAGGGGACCTTCTTCCGCCCCAGGACATCCGGCGGCAACACGCCGTGGAGCGCCCGCCGCAGGATGCCCTTGGCCTGGCCGTCACAGGTCTTCATCGCCCAGGGGATGTTCCAGACATACTCGACCAGGCGGTGGTCGCAGAAGGGGACGCGCACCTCCAACCCCACGGCCATGCTCATCCGATCCTTGCGATCCAGCAGCGTGGGGAGGAAGCGCGTGATATTGAGGTAGAGGATCTGCCGCATGCGCGCCTCCCGACCGGACTCGCCATCCAGGATGGGGACCTCCGCCAGCGCCTGCCGGTAGCGCTCGGCAATGTACTCCTCGGGGCCCACGCGCGCGCGGAGCGCCGGCGAGAGGACGGCCGCGCGCAGCGCCGTGTCCCGGGCCCAGGGGAAGGTGTGCGCCTCGATGGCCTCCTCCCAGTGGCACCAGGGGTAACCGCCGAACACCTCGTCCGCGGCCTCGCCGGAGAGGCCCACGGTCGTTTCCCGCCGGATCTCGCGGCAGAAGAGGTAAAGGGAGGAGTCGACATCGGCCAGGCCGGGGAGGTCCCGCGCCGTGACCGCCCGAGTCAGGGCCTCGGCCTGTTCCGGGGTATCCAGGACGACGCGCCGGTGGTCCGTACCGCACGCCGCCACCATGCGGGCAACCCAGGGGGCGTCGGGGTCCGCGTAGTAGGCCGTCGGCGAGAAGTCCCGCTCGGAGCCGGCGAACTCCAGCGAGTAGGTGCGCAACGGCCCGCCGCCGTTGCGGCGGAGGTGGTCGGCGGCGATGGCCGTCACGGCGCTGCTGTCCAGCCCACCGGAGAGGAGGGTGGCGATGGGGACGTCGGAGACCAGTTGGCGCACCACCGTGTCCACCAGCAGGTCCCGGAGCGTGGCCGCCGTGGTCGCGGTGTCCTCGCGGTGGGGGGCGGAGCGCAGGCTCCAGTAGGGGTGGGTCCGGGCACCCCGCTCCCGGTCGAAGGTCAGGCAGCACCCCGGCCGCAGTTCCTCCACCCCGCGGAAGACGCCGTGCCCCGGCGTCCGGGCGGGGCCGAGGGCCAAGACCTCGCCAAGCCCGGCGGCGTCGAGGTCGGGCGGGATGCGCGGATGGGCCAGGAGCGATTTGAGTTCGGAGGCGAAGACCAGGCCGGCGC
>DAHWHV010000145.1 GCA_027335545.1 Clostridia bacterium | reverse complement strand
GGTCCTCCACCGCGATGAAGGCGTGCTGGACCAGCAGGGGGATCTGCGTCAGCGGCACGGGGCTTCGGTCGACGGGGCCGGGGATGACGGCGACGGCGTGCCCGTTCCGGTCGTAGACGACCGACGTGCGGCCGAGGGTATGGACCGGGTCGGCGACGGCCGGCATCGTCGAAACCGCACGCACCACGAGGTCGGCCGTCGTGGCGCCCGCCACGACGACACAGACCCCGGCCACCAGCAGCAGAAGTCGGCCCCAACGCAGCCGGCGCCGTGGGGCCGGCTGGCCCGCGGGCGTCGCATGCTCCCGGCGCTTCACATGGCGCGACATCGGCTTCCTGGTTGGCCGACGATGTGCAGGCCGATCACTCGGTCGTCCACACCGGTGCACACCGTCCGCCCGCCCAGATTTCCCTCCTTTCACTTGAACCTACCCCGCCCGGGGTCTTCGGCGACGGGCACTCCGGGTACGCCCGGCGCACGCACGCGCGGCGCCACTGGCTGGGTCCGGGTCTGGATCCCGGCCTCGGGCGCCACGGTGAGCCCAGGCCCCGCCGCCACCACTGTAGCGCATCGCGCTCCGTCGCCCCGGGCCGGCGCACGGCCGGAGGGGGCGGGGGCCCCTCTGGCCGCCGCCCCGAGGCTCCCGCCGGCTCAGAACTGGATCCTCTTCCTGCGCATACACACGCTCTGCACCACGCCCATGGCCAGGAAGTCGGCCACCGCGGCACTGCCGCCGACGCTGAAGAAGGGCAGCGGCACGCCGGTCACCGGGGTCAGGCCGAGGGTGACGCCGGCGTTCAGCAACGTCTGAAACCCCAGCATGGCGGCGACCCCCGCCACCAGCAGGGCGCCCAGGGGGTCTCTCGCGTGCGCCATGCACTGCAGCATCCGCCAAACGGCGAGCACCAGGACGGCTAGGACCGCGGCTGCACCGACAAAGCCCGCCACGGTGACCCCCGCCACCGCGACCAACCCCATCGCTGCGGCCAGGAGCATCAGGCCCAGCAGCGGCCAATCCAGATTCCGCCACTGTCGCAGCGACACAAGCCCTTCCTCCCCTCCACACCCCGCCGCTGTGGCCCCGGCAGTCGCTGGGCCTCAGCCTGTCCCCAATTGCACGGCTACGGAACTCCCCGGTGCGGCCCGGGTCCCGGCCGCTGGCACCTGGGCCGCCGCCGCGCCCACGCCCGTCGCGTCCATCGCCAGTCCCGCCGCCGCCAGGCGGGCGGCGGCGGCGCTCATGCTCAGGCCCCGGACGCTGGGCACGGCGACGAACGCCCCTGGCAGCAGGGAGCCCGGCTGCGTGTAGCCTTGGACGGTTGTCCACTTCTGGACCTGGGCCCCTGCGGGGGGGTCCTGGCGCAGGATGCGCGGGCCCTTACCGTGCACGTGCAGGTAGATGCCCAGGTCGCGGACCCGGGTGGCGGCCGTCAGGGGCGGCAGGCCCTCGATCGCCGGCATGGTCACCATCTGCAGCGTCAGCAGGGTCGACCCCGCGCTGCCCGGCAGGGGGGCGGCGCGGTTGCCGGC
>DAHWHV010000108.1 GCA_027335545.1 Clostridia bacterium | reverse complement strand
CGGCTTCGGCCTGGGCGGCGGGGGGGTAGGGTCGACCACAGCCCCCGCCGGCCCTTCCGGCGGCAGGGTCGCGGTCGGGGACGGCGGGGCGCCGGGCGGAGGGGACGGCGCGGGGGTCGGGTGCGGCGAAGCCGCGTGCGGCCGACCGGCGACGGCTGCGGGGGATGCGCCCACGGGCCAGGCGGGCCAGAGGGCGCCCGAGGCCAGAGCGCCCCAGACGAAGCCGTCCGCGCGGCCGAGTCGGAACGGCCCAAGGTCGCTCGTGGCGGCAGCCCCCCGCATGCCGTGGCCCTGGGCCGTGGCGATTGACGCCGGCCCACCCCGGCCCACAGGCCACAGGGGCGACCGGCACGACCGCGCGGGATTCTGTCCCTGCCGTCCCATGTCCTCCCTATCCGCCTCGCCCCGCGGGGGGGGCCTGCCGGTGGGGGCCTTTGGGCAGAGGGCCCAGCGGGCCAGACATCCCCGGTGGTGTGCGCCACCCCGTGTTTCGTGGGTCCGCTCCGGGGCGTGGGGACGGTCTCCGACCGGCCCACGGTCCTGCCTTGTGTCGGCCCAGGGCCCAGGGGACCGGGGGGTGTGGCGCGCCAGCACGGGCCGGCCAGGGCGGCCAGGTGCCCGCGCCGCTTCCGCCGCTCTTCCGCCGCTTGGCACGCAGGGATGCGGGCGCCGACGGTGAATCCTCCCAGGGTCTGCGGTCGTGGTAGAATGTGGACAGCACCTTGGCAACCGAGCGTATGGCGTTGCGCCAAGGAGTCCTCTGGCGCGTAAAACGTTCGAGGCACTGCGCCGCACAAATCACGCGGCGCAAGCCCCTGGCCGCCGGGCTGGCGGTGTCTGCCTGTGGAGGGGGCGTAAGGCCCGCGCGGAAACGCGTGGGCGGACCCCGGCGAAGCAGGAAGCCCCGCTGAGCGATCATCGGGAATCCCCCGGCTCTAGCCGTGGGGAGGAGGTCCACCGTGGAGCCGCGTGCGATGCGCCGGGGGCCGCCGCCCCCGCGCGGGCCGGCGCCGGGGCGCGGTCGGGGCCCGGGACGGGCTTGGCATGGGGGAGTGCGTGTGCGGCGGGCCCTGGCGGTCGCGACGGCGGCGGCGGACCTTGGCGCCCTGACGCTGACGCTGCGCGTCCTCGGCAACGGCGGGTGCGCGCTGGCGCCGGGCGTCGTGGGCGCGGCTGCGTGTCGCGGACCGGCCTGGCTCGGGACGCCCGTTGCCGTGCTCCTGCTCACCCTGCTGGTGCTGGCCGGCCTAGTGCCGCTGCTGGGTGGCGCCGGAGACGGGCTACTCGGCGGGGCGGCCGCCCTGCAGGTGCTGATCCAGGTCGCCACCACGGGCCTGTTCGTGCTCTGGCTGCCCGCGACGCTGCTCGGGGTGGCCGTGGCGGTGCTGGCCCGGGCGGGTGGGACCCGCGGCCCGCGGCTGCCCGTCCGGCGCCCTCGCGGTGGGTCGCTCCGCCGCCGGGCTTCGTAGGTGCTCGGGGCGGACGTCGCCCGCTGAGACGGGCCCGGCGCCGGGCTGGGGGGCAGGCGCCAGGTGTCCTGGCGCCGCGGCGGTCCGTGCGCACGGTCGGTGCCGTCGCGCGGATCACCCGGTGCCCGTTCCGGTACGCCACAAAGGAGCGGTTGGCGACGACGAGCAGCGGCGCGGCCGCGCCGCTGCTCACCGCCGGGGGGAGAGCCGCTTCGCGGGGAGGTCGCAGGTGCGCGGCAGGCAGCGGGGCCGGACGGCTACCGCCCGGGGGGGCTTGCGCCGCGCCTCTTCGGTCCCGTGGGGGCCCGCGGGCCAGCGGATTGGCCCGGCCCGGGCGCGGGGGGCGCGACGGCTCCGTCGGGCACCTCCAGCACCTTGAGGCGGCTCCTCGCCCCCGAGAGCAGGCGGACCTCCGAACGCCGCAGGCCGCAGTGCTCGGCCACCGCGCGCAACGCGGCCTCCGTCGCCCGTCCCTCGACGGCGGGGGCCGCCACGCGCACGACCAGGACGCCGTCCTCCCCAAGCGCGACCCCGACCCGGGCCGCCCCCGGCTGGACGCGGATGGTCAGTCGCATGGCGGTCCGTCGGCGGCGCGAGCCCCGCCCACCGGCCCCTGCGCCGACGGGGGGCCCGCGGCCCCGCCCGCCGGCGGCGCGAGCCCCGCCCGTTCGTCTACCGCGGCGGTTCCCCTCCATCCTCCCTGCCCTGCCCGACCCCCTCGCCCTGCCCCCTCCGCCATCCGGCGCAGAAGGCGCAGCCCGGCCGCCGGCAGAGCAGGAACAGGGGGTCCCGCGTCAGGCGGTCCGTCCCGCGCCGCGCCAGGGCCCGGGTGCTCAGGGCCGTCACCGTGGCCCCGCCGATGCGCGCCACGCGCCGTTCGTCCCCCGGCCAGGCGGCGATCCAGTCCGCCACGCGCGACGCCCGGTGGTAGAAGTCCCGGTCGCCAGAGGGGTAGGCGACCTGGGGGATGCCCCAGACCCCGTCGCCCCGCCGCAGGTAGCCGAGCGCGCGGCCCAGGTAGGGCGCGCCGCAGCGGTCCTCGATGGCGTGCAGGAAGGTCAGCGAGGACACCCCGACGCCCAGCAGCACGACCCAGGCGTCCTCCGCCGCCAGGCGGCCGTACGGTCCGTCCCAGGCGCAGCAACGGTCGGCGGGGTGTGGCTCCAGGAGCCGCCCCGCCGCGGGGCCCGTCGCGGCGAGGGCGTGCGTCGGGTGGGCCGCGCGCAACACGCCCGGTTGGCGCCAGAAGGTGTCGCTGATCCGGCCCGTCTCCGCCGGCGTCTGGGCGGGGTCGAAGGCCCGACCGGGCGGCACCGCTGCCGCCAGCCGCCCCCCAGGCGGCCAGCCCTCCCCGCTGGCGGCCTCGTCCGCACACCAGGCGAAGCTGGGGAGGACCAGGCCCCCGCTCGTCCCGACCACGGACCGTAGCGCCCCCAGCACCGCCTCCGCCCCACCGCGCACGTGGCCGAAGGCGCGCAGGGAGCTGTGCACCATCAGGGTCCGGCCCGCGAGGCCGAGCTCGCTCAAGCCGGCGACGATCTCGGCCTCGGTCACCTCCGGGGTCGCGCCGTGCGTCTCCAGTCGGTATCCCCCCCCCGCACCGAGCCCGGGGGCGGTGGCGCTCCCGACCCCGGCGCCGGATTCGGCCGGCCGCCCGGGGCCTCGTCCCTGGGGACGGCCGCCCTCGCCCCACCCCATCAGTTCGGCATCGCCCCCCGGGAGCGCCTGCCCGCCAGCGCCCGGGGCCCGCTGGGAGGGGGAGGCCGGGGGCCGCCAGCCCCCAGGCCCCAGCCGCCAGCCCCAAGGCCCCAGCCGCCCGGGCCTCGCCCTAGGCCCAGCCGCCCGGCCCCCGGCCCCGGACCGCCTGCCCCGGAGCTGGGGCCTCGGGCCTCCCGCCCCGGGGCCGGGGGCCTCACCGCGGCGGCCCGGCCCGGTCGCCCGGCGCGACCCCGTGTCTGCCGCCCTACGCCAGCGTGATCGTGCCCCACTGCGCGTCGTTGTTGTAGTTGTGGTCCGTCCCGGCCCACATCATCTGCGCCACGGTGGCTTTGCTCTGGTGGACCGAGCCACCCTGCAGCGGGATGTCACCGGCCATCGTGAACCCCACGAGCGCCCCCTTCTTGGGGGTCACCCCGATGGGGCCGAAGGGGGCGATCAACTCGGCCACGTAGCCCTTGCCCTTGCGGACCGTGGCCAAGCCCTGGAAGCCGTCGCCGGTCATGCCCTTGGCGTTGGTGCCCTGGGACAGCACGCCCGTGGAGAGGACCCCCCACTGGACGTCGTTGGAGCCGTACGACCCGCCCTTGTCGTTGGGCCCCAGGTAGTACTCGATGGCGTCGCAGTCCCACCAGTTCTGCGGGTTGTGGCAGCGCAGCGGCCAGTGCTGCACGCTGGCGCGGATGTAGACGTCCTGGGGCGACCAGGCCGTCTTGAAGGTGACCGTGACCCCGGCGGGCGCCTTGCCGATCACCGTCTGGTAGAGCGGCGTCGGCGCGATCTTCGCCCAGCAGGCGGCGGTCGGCGTGGCCACGGCCTTGGCCGGCTCCTCCGGCGCGTTGACGTTGCTGTGGGTCCCCGCCGTCCCGGCGACGCAGCCCGAGCCCCCGGCGGCGCCGTTGGCCGCGGCGCCGCAGCCCCCCAGGAGCAGTCCGACCCCGAGCAGCCCCGAGAGCAGGCGCCTCAGTCCGGACGGGTTCCCGCTGGGCGCCGCTGGACCATTGGCGCGCCCCACGGCTCTGGTGGCGGCGGTCGGCCCGGCGGTCGCGGGGCGGCGGACGCGGCGCGGGGACCGAGCCGGACGAGGGCTCACGCGGATTCCCCCTTTTTTTCGGGACCGGTTCTTGGGACCGGTTCTCGGGCCCGGCGACTCGGGTCGTGCGCGGCGGGCCGCGGCCGTGTGGCGGCCGGGGGGCGGGGGGGCGCTCCTCCCGGGCTGCTGCCCCGGTTCCCGGGCCCCGGCCGACCCCCACCCGCCCGGGCAGACCCGGCGCGGCTCAGCCGCCGGGGTGTACGGCCGTGGGGGGCGCCTGGCGGGGGTGTGCCGGAGCTGCCTCCGGTACACAGACAACGCCCGAACCAACACAAACAGCCCCTCCCTTCTCCTGACCTGGGACTCGTCCGGGTTGGTCCGGTAGGTCTCGGGGCCGCCAGGCTCTGGCCTCTTCGCGGTAGCCGTTCTGCGCGTGGTTCCTCACTCCTGCCCGTTCCATGGGCTTCCGCTACGGGGAGGCATCAAGACCGCGCGGTGCTGCACGATGACCGGAGGGGAGCCCTCGAGGGGGAGTCCCAGCCAGCCCGCGGCCTGAGCACCAGGCCACCGCAGCCGCGAACTCGGCGGGTCCGCGCGGCCCCCGCGGCGGGCGCCGCCTGGCGCCCGGACCCGCGGCCGCCCTGGGGC
Source organism: Clostridia bacterium (assembly GCA_027335545.1). Next base: position 2 of record DAHWHV010000108.1, on the reverse strand, counting down.
GT
>DAHWHV010000302.1 GCA_027335545.1 Clostridia bacterium | reverse complement strand
CGGCCGGCCCCACCCGGCCCCCCGGCGCCCTCACCCGCCGCCCCCCTCACTGGGCCGTCCAGCCCCCATCGACCGGCAGCACCGCGCCGGTGATCGCCGCGGCCGCCTCCGAGGCCAGGAAGACCGCCGCCGCCGCCACCTGGGGGGCGCCGACCGGTCCCGCCAGCAACGGCTGCATGCGCCGGACGTGCGCCAGCACGGCGTCGTCGCCCAGGGCGCGCGCGGCCATGGGCGTGGCGGTGAGCCCCGGGGCCAGGGCGTTGGCGCGGACGTGCTGCGGGGCATAGTGCACGGCGATGGCCCGCGTGAGGCCGATGACCCCGGCCTTGCTGGCCGCGTAGGCGTGCGTCGCGAAGGCCTCACCGCCCCCCACCAGGCCGAGCACCGAGGCCAGGTTGACGATCGAGCCGCCCCCTGAGCCGATCAGGGCCGGCAGGGCCGCACGGCACATCAGGAACACGCTGCGCAGATTCCCTTCCAGGACGGCGTCCCAACCCTCCAGGCTGCAGAGGTGCGTCGGGCCGTCCCCCAGTCGCCGGCCGCTGATCCCCGCCACGTTGAACACGACGTGCAGGGCCCCCCAGCGGACCAGCGCCGCCTGCACCGCGGCGGCACACGCCTCCGGGACGGAGACGTCGCCGACCAGTGGCAGCACCTCGGGCCCCGGGGGCGGCAGGCCGGCGGCCGCGCGGTCCAGCGCCACCACCCTGGCCCCGGCGGCCAAGAAGGCCTCCACCGCCGCCCGACCGATTCCTCCCGCCGCGCCGCTGATCACGGCCACACGCCCCGCCAGGGCCCCCCCCTGCGGGCTCACAGGCGGCGCACCCGCCGCCGGTGCTCGTCGTAGGCGGCGTCGAAGAGCCGGCGCGCCTCCGCCTCGCCCACGTGGTAGGCGCTGGTCAGGACCAGAGGCGGCTGGCCGGCCGCCGTCAGCAGTTCGGCGACCCGGCACTTGACGGCGTTGGCCAGCACGGTGTTGCCGATCGTGGACACCGGGCCGACCGGCGGGACGAGCCCGGGCACCCGCACGGCCGCGTCCCCGGGGGGCGCGGCGTTGTCCAGGACGAGATCGGCCACGTCCGTAAGCCTACGGCCGGGTGGTTCCTTGGGCCGGGCCCAGCGGCAGTGCTCCACGGCCGTCACGGCGATGACGTAGAGGCCGGCGGCCTTCGCCCCCATCGCCATCTCGACGGGGACGACGTTGGTGCCCGAGGTCGAGAAGACGATCAGCGTGTCACCGGTGTCCAGGGTGAAGTTGCGCAGGATCGCCGCCGCCAGGCCTGGGGTGTTCTCCAAGAGCATGGCCTGGCGCTGCCCGTTGGCGCCCACCACCACGTTGTGGAAGGTCAGGGACAACTCCACGATCGGGTGGAAGCCGGGAAAGCTGCCGTAGCGCGGCCACACCTCCTCGACGGCCATACGCGAGTGGCCGCTGCCGAAGAGGTGCACGATCCCCCCCCGGCCGATCGTGTCGGCGCAGCGGCGGGCCGCCGTCTCGATGCCCTCCGCCTGGGTCGCGGCGATGCGCGCGATCACCCCGCGCGCGGCTGCGAAGTAGTCCTCAACGGCTCCCATGACCCAACTCCTCGCTGGACCACCGCTCCCCGCAGCGCAGGATGCGGAACGGCTGGCCGAGGGCCGTCGCCGCCGCCGCGAACGGATCGGTGGAGGCGGTGTTGAAGGCGAACATCTCGTAGTGGCAGGGGATGGCCAGGCCCGCGCCGATCTCCTTGGCCAGCCGCGCGGCCTCCGCCCCGTCGAGGTTGCCGGCGACGCCGCGCCGCGCGTCCCGCCCGTTGATCGGCAGGATGGCCACGTCCGGTCGGTGCGGCCGCAGCCGCTGCGCCAACCCCGGGTAGGGGACGGTGTCCCCGCTGTGGTAGACCGTCCACGGCCCGAAGCGGATCAGGTAGCCCAGGAAGCGGCAATGCCCCTCGGAGTCCCGTTCGAGTTCCTCGTGGGCGGCGGCCACCCCGCGGAAGCGGAAGCCGGCCGCCACCACCTCCGACCCGTCGTCCAGGCCCAGGGGCCGTGTGGGGTCGATGCCCAGGCGCTCGGCCACGAACCCCCGATTCGCCTCCGGGACGACCAGGGCCACCCCCGGGCTCGCGGCCAGGACCGGCTGGATCGTCTCGGCGTCCAGGTGGTCGGTGTGCTGGTGGGAGGAGGTCAGGACGTCGATCCGCGGCAGCAGCGCGGGCGACAGAGGGATCTCCGTCAGCCGCACGTGTGGCCGCTCGGTCCCCGCGTACTTGCGCGTCAGGGAGTCGGAGAGGTAGGGGTCCAGCAGCAGGTGCCGCCCGTCCCACTGCAGCAGGAAGCCGCTCTGACCGAGCCACCACAGGCGGAAGCCTCCCGGCGGCCCCCCCGCGGCGATGTCCCGCACCAGCGCCTCGCCCCGCAGCAGCGGCCGGATCATGCCCCCATCCCCTCGCGCACAGCCTGCACGCCGGCGACCAGATGGGTCAGCTTGGCGCGGGCGACCCAGCGCGCCGTCTGGCTGAGGCCGCAGTCCGGCGCCAGGGCGAGACGCTCCGCGGGGGCGTGCCGCAGGCAGAGCCGGACGCGGGCCGCGACCTCCTCCACGGGCTCGACGTAAGAGGACTTCACGTCGACCACCCCGACCGCCACATCCATCCGCCGGGCGACCTCGCCGATCCGCTCGATCTCGGCGAACTCGCGGCTGGCCATCTCCAGGTGCAGCTCGTCCACGCGCAGCTCCAGGAACGCCGGGAACATGGGGGCGTACCGGCGCGGCCCCGCGGCCCGCGCCCGGTAGTTGCCGAAGCACAGGTGCGTGCCGAGGCGGCAGCGACCCGCGACGGGCGCCACCGTGCGGTTGAAGATGTCCACCAGGCGCGCGGGGTCCTCGCGGTGGGCGTAGCAGCTCATCGACGGCTCATCCACGCAGACCTCCGGGCAGCCGGCGGCGACCAGGGCCTCCAACTCGGCGCGCACGATCGGCAGCAACGCCTCGGTCAGGGCATAGCGGTCGGGATAGGCCCCCCCCGGGAGGAGGCGGCCGCTGAGCGTGTACGGACCGGGCACGCTGACCTTCAGGGCCGGCCCGGCGGGGGCGAGCCGCCGCAGGCGGCGGAACTCCTCCACCGCGCCCAGTCCGCGCGGGGCCCGCAACTCGCCGCTCACGGCGTGGCGGGCCCGCTGGTCGTGCGCCGGCACGCCGAGGCGCCGCGCCGGCGCCTGCGGGGCCAGGCCCTCAAGGTGGCCGTAGAACGACAGGTTGAAGTCCAATCGCGTCTGCTCGCCGTCGCTGATCACATCGAGGCCCGCAGCCGACTGGTCGCGCACCGCCACGGCCACGGCATCCTCCTGCAGCTCGGCGAGGTCGTCGGGGCCGAAGGCCTCCAGGTGCCGGGCCGAGAACTCCAGCCACCCCGGGAAGGGGTAGCTGCCGACCACCGTGGTGCGAAGCGGGCGAGGCTGCACGGCGGAACCCCCTCCCTGGGGGGCTTCCCGCCCGTCGGCCCGGGCTCCTGCCGCACGGAGCCAGCGCAGGTGGGGAGCCGGGGTCAGCGGGAAGCGGGACGGGGGCACGTGCGCCTCCCAGGCCTTGCTGCCTGGCGGCCGCAGGGCCCCGCGGCGGGGGGGCGCCGCGCCGGCGCAGCAAGGAGAAGACCTCACCCGACGACGCCGTGAAGGGTCCAGGGGGCGGCGTAAGCCCCGCCGACCCCGCCCCGGACCTCGCGCCCCCGGCTTCGGCACCCCCGAGACCAACGGGGGGGGGTCGTCCGCGGCGCGCCCACCCGCCCAAGGGAGGCCTGCCCGTGCATCCGTGGCTCACGGCCTCCGTGCTGCCGGCCTTTTCCCTGGATACGCTCGCCGTCTCCACGAGCCTGGGGGCCCGCGGCGGCGGTTCCTGGCGCACGGCCCTGGCCTTTGCCGCCTGCGAGGGGCTGATGCCGATCGTCGGGGCTGGGGCCGGGGCCGCCCTGGGGCGGGCCTTGGCCGCCTGGGGGCTCTGGCTCGGAGCCGCGGCTCTGGTGGCTCTCGGGGTGCGGGAGGCCCTGGAGGGGTGGCGGGAACTGGCAGAGGTGGACGAGGCCCCCCAGACGGCCCGGCCGCCGCGCCCGGTGCTCCGCGGTTGGCCCCTGCTGATCGCCGCCCTGGGGGTGAGCGTCGATGAGTTGGTGGCCGGCTTCGCCGCGGGGGCCGCCGGCCTTCCCCTGCGCGTCCTGGTCCCCGCCTTGGCCCTGCAAGCCCTCAT
>DAHWHV010000093.1 GCA_027335545.1 Clostridia bacterium | reverse complement strand
GCGCCGGTGTAAAGCGCGCGGCCGACGATCACGCCCGCGACGCCAGCCGGCGCCAGGGCCGCGAGCGCGCGCACGTCCGCGGCGCACGCGACGCCGCCGGAGGCCACCACGCGCAGCCCGGCGGCGCGCACGACGTCGACGGCCTCCAGGTCGGGCCCGGAGAGCATGCCGTCGCGCCGCACCTGCGTGCACACGGCTTCAGCGGTGCCGAGGGCGCGCAGGCGAGCGGCCGCCTCGCGGAGCCCCAAGTCTGCCTCGCCGCGCCAACCCTCGATCGCGACCCGGTCCCCGCGCACGTCCAGGCCGGCGATGACCCGTTCCGGGCCCAGGCGTTGCAGCAGCCCGGCGAAGAAGGCGGGGTCCAGCGCGCGCGTGCCCACGACCACCCGGCGCACGCCGGTGGCGAACGCCGCCTCAACGTCCGCCGCGCTGCGCAGCCCCCCGCCGAGCTGCACGGGCACACCCGCCGCACGGACGATGCGCGCCACCAGCGGCAGCTGCGCCGGCCGGCCCGAGAAGGCGCCGTCCAGGTCGACCACGTGCAGCGCCAGGGCGCCTTCGGCGACGAAGGCCCGCGCCACCTCTTCCGGATCGGCGGAAAAGATCTCCTGGCGGTCGGGGTCGCCCTGGCGCAGCCGTACGCAGCGGCCCGCGCGCAGGTCGATGGCGGGGTAGACGGTGAAGGCCGGCGCCGCCGGCCCGCCCGCGCTCACGCGCGCTCCCCCCCCTGGCCGGCGCTGGCGAGCCGCGCGAAATTCGCGAGCAGGCGCAGCCCGACCGCACTCGATTTCTCTGGATGGAACTGTACCGCGCGCACCCGCCCGCGCCCCACCGCCGCGGTCACGGCCTCGCCGTAGTCCACGGTCGCCGTCAGCAGCGTGGGGTCCTCGGGCACGGCGTGAAAGCTGTGGACGAAGTAGGCATGGGCGCCCTCGGCGATCCCCGCAAACAGGGGGTCGGCGCGATGCAGGCGCAGGGCATTCCAGCCCATGTGCGGCACCTTGCGGCCCGGGGCGGCGATGCGGCGCACGCGTCCGGGGAAGCGGCCCAGGCCCTCGGCCCCCTCCCCCTCCTCGCCGTACGCGAACAGGAGTTGCAGCCCCAGGCAGATGCCCAGGAAGGGCCGGTCGTCCGCGAGATAGCGGCGCAGCGGCTCGACCAGGCCGCGGTCGCGCAGGCGGCGCATGCAGTCGGGAAAGGCGCCCACCCCGGGGAGGATCACCGCGTCGGCGGCCTCCAGGTCCCCCGGGCGCGCGGTCAGCGCCGCATCCATGCCCACCGCGGCACAGGCCTTGGCCACGCTGTGCAGGTTGCCGGCATCATAATCGACCACGGCGATCCGTGCAGACACGTCTCTCCCCAGCCACGCGCGCGGACCGACCGTGGATCGCCGGCGGACCCGCACGCCCGGCCAGGCGTTCGCCCCTTTCGCTCCCGGATGGCGCCCGGGGCAGACGGCTCCACCCCGGCCCGCCGGCGCCTCGCGGCCTGCGCGCGGTCCCACGGACCCTCGGCGCGGTGGGGACATGGCCGACCGCGCCCGCACGCGCCTCCGGCGGCGGCGGCCGCAGCGCGTGCGCGGGGTAGCGGCAGGGCTTCCCCCCGCCCCCGGGCCGCGAACGGGCGGAACGCCGCTCCCCCCGCGCCACGGGACCATGGCGGCCACCGCCATC
>DAHWHV010000087.1 GCA_027335545.1 Clostridia bacterium | reverse complement strand
CCATCCCACCTCGTTCCCGGTATCGGCGAAGTGGCGCACGCCGTTGAGGGGGGTGCCGACCGACGGGGGGGCCGCCCGGCACCGATCGGGGCCGGTGCCCGTCGCCTCCCCCCGGCGGGCCTTCCGGCCCAACGCCGCCCGCGAGAATGACGCCACCCTCCCCCCGGGCGGCGGTGGCAGGATTCGCTCGGGACGGGCGGGAACGGGCGGGGGGCGGGCTCGTTCCCATGGCGCGCCGCCGGCCCGCGAGCGGCCCGCCCCGTGGCGCCCCCGCCGCCCCGTCACCACCCCGCCCCCAGGAGGCCGTCGTGCCGGACTTTGCCCTAGTCCCCGCCGAGCGCCGCGACGCCTTCGACGCCTTCGTGGCCGGGGCTGTCCGTCCCGAATTCCTGCAGACCTGGGGCTGGGGCGAGCTGAAGGCGGCGACGGGCTGGCGCCCGCACCGCCTCTGGCTCGGGGACCCCCAGGCGCCGCTGGGCGCCTGCTCCGTGTTGGAGCGGCACCTGCCGGGCCTCGGCCCCCTGCTGTACGCCCCCCGCGGCCCCGTGCTGGATTGGGATGACGCCTCGTGCGTGGACGCGGCCCTGGCCGCCCTGGCGGCCTTCGGCCGATCCCGGCGGGCGATCTCCCTGAAGATCGACCCGGGGGTCCCCCGCGACCACCCCGTGGCCGCCGCGGCGCTGCGGCGCCACCACTGGCGCGCCGTGCCCTCCGGACCGTCCTTCGAGGGCGTCCAGCCCCACTTCCACATGCGGCTCCCCTTGGCCGGGGGGGACGAGGCCGCGCTGCTTGGCGGCATGCACCCCAAGACGCGGTACAACATCCGCCTCGCGGAGCGGCGGGGCGTCGTGGTGCGGGCGGGGGTCGCCGCGGATGTCGGGCCGTTCTATGCCCTCCTGGTCGAGACCGCGGCGCGCGACGGCTTCCTGGTGCGCGAGCGTTCGTATTTCGAGGCCATGTGGCGCCACTGCCTCGATCCCGGGATGGGCTGGCTCGTGCTCGGGGAGGCGGGCGGGACGCTCCTGGCCGGCGCCATCGTCTTCCGCCTGGGGAACACGGCGTGGTACCTCTACGGTGCCAGCGCCAACGCCCAGCGGGACCTGATGCCGGCGTACGCCGTGCAGTGGGCGGCCATCCGGCGCAGCCTCGCGGCCGGCTGCGCGCTGTACGATTTCCGCGGCGTCTCCGGGGACCTCTCCCCCGAGAACCCGCTGTATGGGCTCTACCGGTTCAAGCGGGGCTTCGGGGCGGAACTGGTCGAGTGGGTGGGGGAGTGGGACCTGCCGCTGCGCCCGGTGGCGCACCTCCTTGCCCGCCGGGCCCTGCCCCTGGCGCGGCAGGCGATGGCCGCCCTGCGGCGCCGCGGCCGGCGCGCGGGCGAGCCTGCCGAGGGCTGAGGCCGCCGTCGCCTCCCCCCGCCAGGCCTTCCAGCCCAACGCCCTCCGCGAGAATGACGCCACCCTGAGGGGCGGGAGGTGGGAGGGGGGCGCGAGTGGAAGCGGCGGGGAGGGACGGGGCCGGCCGTCGCTGCGCCGCGCCCGCTTGCGGTGTGCGGGCATCGGGCGGACCCGAAGGCGGAGTGCCACCCCCCGTCGCTCGTCCCGGGGGTGCCCGGAGGGCAGGGGGCGCTGACCAGCCCCGCCGTAGCGGGCAACTCCACAAAATCCGATGAAGAGGGGGCGGCGCCCGCCATGCCCAGGCACGTCTACTTCCAGCGGGAGGCCCCAGACCCGGTCCTGCCGTCCGCGGCGGTGTTGTCGCTGGTGCGGCGCCACGTCCCCGGCGCGGCGGCCGTGGCTGGGGTTGACGAGTCCGGTGGGGAGGCGCGCACCTACGCCGTCGACGCCGACATCATCCTCAAGGTGCAGCGGCCCCAGCAGTTGCGCACCGGCACGAGCCTGGAGCGGGAGGTCGTCTTCCTCCGCCACCTGGAGACCGCGGCGCCCGACCTCGCCGTCCCGCGGGTCCTGGGCTACGGCCACGACGGGCCCGAGCTGGAATACACCGTGCTCAGCCGCATGCCCGGGGTGGCCATGGGCCGGGCGGCCCTGGGGCCGGCCGCTAGGCGGCGGCTGCTGCTGGAACTCGGGCCGCTGCTGCGGCGGGTCCACGGCATCCCCCAATCCCCCCTCCAGGACAGCGGGCTCTTCCCCGGGGACAGGGGGCTGCCCGACCTCCAGGCGCGCTTCGGGGAGGCCTTCCTGGCGCTGGCCGAGCGCCTTGAGCGCGAACGGCGGGCGTGGCCCTTCCCGCTGCCGCCCGAACGCATCGGCGTCCGCGTCATGGGCGGGCTGCCGCGCGGGGGGCCGCTGGTCGCGCTGCACTCCAATCCCGGGCCCACGCACACCTTCGTCGACCCGGAGACGGGGCGCTTCTCCGGGGTGATCGACTTCGGCGACGCGTACATCAGCCACCCGGCCCTGGATCTGCGCCGCTGGGCGGGCCCCTCCGACCGGGACGCGATCCTGGCGGGCTACAGCGCCGCGGGGCCGGTGGACGAAGGCTTCCTGGCCGTGTGGCGGGCCGTGCTGATCCTCTCGGCCGCCCAGGTGCTGGTCTCCGGGGGCGACGGGGCCGCCGCGGCGGCGGAGGACCTGGGGCGGCTGCTGGCGGAGGCGTGAGGCCCGAGGGTTGCTGGGGCCCCTCCGGGGCGGTGGGCGGCCCGGCCGTGAGCGCCCGGCGCCGCCTGCCCGATCCCGTTGCGTGAAGGTGGGAGCGCCGCCGGGATGTGCGAGGTGGACGTGCGGGGTCTGGCCAAGGTCTACGAGGTCGGTGAGCCGTCGCTGCGCGGGACCAAGCTGGAGGTGCAGGGCCCGGTGCTGTGGGCCCGTAACCTGGCCCGGGCGGCCCGCCTGACGGCCGCCCCCGCCGGGCGCCTCCAGGCCCTGGCCGGCGTGGATGTGCGCGTGCGGCGCGGGGAGGTCTTCGGCCTTATCGGCCGCAACGGCTCGGGCAAGACGACCCTGATCAAGATCCTGGCCGGGCTGCTGCGGCCCACGGCGGGCGAGGGCTGCGTGGCCGGCGTGCCGCTGCGGCATCCCGCGGCGATCCGCGCGCGCGTCTCCTACGTCTCCACGACCGGCTGGATGGCGCTGGAGTGGCCGCTGACGGCCGAGGAGAACGTGCGCTGGTTCGGCGTGCTCTGCGGGCTGGATGGCGCCACGGCGCGGCGGCGCGCCGAGGAGGCCCTGCGTGCCGTCGATCTCTGGGCGGATCGGGGCAAGTACTCCGCGCAGTTGTCCAACGGCATGCGCCAGAGGGTCGTCCTCGCCCGGGCGCTCCTGCTCCCCACCCCGGTCGTCCTGCTGGATGAGCCCACGATCGGCCTCGACCCGCACACGGCGCGCCTCATGCTCGGCCTGATCCGCGATCACCTGCGGGCCCGCGGGCAGGCCGTCGTGCTCACCGACCACGTCTCGGCCGAGTTGGAGGCGGTCGCCGATCGGGTGGCCGTGCTCGACCGCGGGCGGGTGGTCCTCTGCGACAGCCCCGCCGCCCTCACCGCCGCCCTGGCGCACCTCACCGTGCTGGACATCCACACCGAGGAGGCGGAGCCCCCCAGCGCCCCGCCGCCCGCGGCGGTCCGCCTGGTCCACGCGGTGGAGCGCCCGGGGCCCGTGCCCACCCGGGTCTGGCGCATCCACGCCGAGCGGGGGAGCGACGTGTTGGCTACGGTCCTGGATTGGGTCCTGGCGGCGGCGGGCCCGGACGCCCGCGTGGTCCTGGTGGCCGAGTCGCGTCCCTCGCTGGAGGATGCGGTGCGCTTCGCGCTCAGCGAGCACGCCGGGGTCCAGCCGGGGGTGGGGGCATGAGGCAGCCCCCGCCGGAGCCGGCGGCCCCCGCCGCGGCCCCTCGCGCCTGGGGGCGGACCGCCGCGACCCTCTGGGCCTTCGCCGGGCGCGAGTACCGCATCTGGCAGTCCTACCGGGCCAACCAGCTCATGTGGGTCGCCAACATCTTCGTCACCACGCTGCTGTTCTTCCTGATGGGCCGGATGCTGGCCGGCGGGGCCGCGCGCCACCTGGGTCCGGCATACGGCACCAACTACATGTCCTTCATCGTGGTCGGCATCACGGTCAACGTCTTCATCAACACCAACCTCACGGACCCCTACGTGCGCGTGGCGCGCAGCTACTTCAACGGCACGATGGACCTCTTCCTCCTCAGCCCCATGTCCGTCTACACGCCGGTGCTCGGGCTGATGGCCAAATCGGTCCTGGACGACTACCCGCGCCTGCTGTTCGTCGGCGGCTTCGGCATGCTCTTCTTCGGTGCCGTCTTCACCTTCGCCCATTGGTTCCCCGTCCTGCTCTTCACCCTGCTGCTGTTGGCGGCGTCCTTCGGCATCGGCCTGATCAGCGCGAGTTCCTTCTACCTGCTGAACATCAAGAAGGGGACCGAGCCCGTCCAGTTCATCGTCCACCAGTTGCTGGCCACCCTCCTGGCGGGGGCCTACTACCCTGTCACGGTGCTGCCGCGGCCCCTGCAGTGGCTCGCCTGCCTGATCCCCCACACCTACGCCTTTGACGCGATCCGGCGCCTGGTCGACCCCGGCGCGCAGATGGGCGTGCCCGTGCTGCCCGTGCAGGGAGTGGTGGGCCTGTCGCCGCTGGCGGTCGACGCCCTGGCCCTCGGGCTGCTGACCGCCGTCCTGCTGCCGCTGGGCCTGCACCTGTACGGCCGCGGCATCGAGAAGGCCCGGCGCGAGGGGACGTTGACGCGGTGGCAGTGATCGATGTCCAGGGGCTGGGCAAGCGCTACCGGCAGGGACGCGGTCGGTGGGCGCAGGTGCTCACGGGCGTGGACCTGCGCGTCGCGCCGGGCGCGGTGCTCGGGCTCCTGGGCCCCAACGGGGCGGGCAAGACCACCCTGATCAAGCTGCTGTGCGGCCTGCTGGCGCCCGACGCGGGCTCGGGTACCGTGCTGGGGCACGACCTGCTCCGCGCGCCGGCGGCGATCCGCGCCCGGGTGAGCCTGGTGGCGCCCACGGCCGACGTGGGGATCGACAACAACCTGACGGTGCGCCAGAACCTGGTCTTCTGGGCCCCGGTTTACGGCCTGCGCGGCGCGGCGGCACGGCGGCGCATCGCGGAGTTGTTGGAGCGCCTGGACCTCACGCGGCAGGCGGACGCCTGGCCGATGCATATCAGCGCCGGGCAGCGCCAGCGCCTGGCCCTGGCCCGCTCCCTGCTGGCCGAGAACCGCCTGGTCTTTCTGGACGAGCCCACCGACAAGCTCGACGCCGAGGGCGTGCGCTCGGTTCGAGCCCTGATCGCCGACCTCAACCGCCGCCACGGGGTGACGGTCGTTCTGACCACGCACGTGATGGAGGAGGCCGAGGAGCTCTGCAGCGACATCGCCCTCCTGCGGCAGGGCCGGCTCGTGGCCTGCGGGGAGCGCCGGGCGGTCGTGGCCTCCCTGGGCGTCTCCCGGCCCATCGAGGTGGTCTTCGCCCTGCCCCCCGGGGCCGGCCTGCCGCCGCCGCCGCAGGGCCTGCCGGGCGCCAGCGGGGTGCGCCTGGAGCCGCCCACGCATCCGGGGGGACTCGGGTGCCTGCACGTCCAATCCGCCGACACGCGCGCCAGCACGCCGGCCGTCCTGGCCTGGGTACGCGCCCACGGCCTCGGCCTGCGGGCGATGCGCACGGCGCCGGTCACCCTGGAGGACGTCTTCCTGTCCAGGACGCGGGCGTAGGTGGTCCCGGCCAGGGTCCGCCCTTGCCGGGACCACCTACGCAGTTGGCGTCCGACGTCCCGCCGGCCGGCCGCGGTGCGGTGCGGTGGGGTGCGGTGAAGGAGGCCTGGTCGTGGAGTCACAGCGCGGCGGCCCGCTGGCGTTTTTCCGGTCGTGCGCCTGGGTGGCTTGGTTGGAGTACCGGGGCCTGCGCCACCACCCGTCCAATCTGGCCCTGGCGGCCCTGCAGCAACTCACGGCCGTCGGCGTCTGGTTCTTCACGGCGCGGTTCTTCGGCGCGGGGGCGGACCACGCCGTGGCCGCCTACGGGGGCGACTACGTCTCCTTCGTCCTGGTGGGGGTCACCTTCAA
>DAHWHV010000076.1 GCA_027335545.1 Clostridia bacterium | reverse complement strand
ACCGGCCCTACACCTCCGCTGCCTCACTTGCCGCAGCGATCCGGGGTGCGGAGGAGCGGGTGGCCGCGCTGCGTGCCCGCCTCTCCCAGGCAGGTACCTTCGAGGGTGGGCGCGGGCGCCGCCTCGCCCAGGAGTGGAAGGTGGCGCAGACCGAGCTCGCCGACCTGCAGCGCCGCTGGCGGGAGGCGACGCGCGGGTGAGACGGTCCTGCCCCCGAGGGAACAGGGGTCGGGTCGCGGTGGGCGGCGGCGTGGACGATGACGCCCGATCACCTCTCCGCCGCTGGGGGGCGGAGGCCTGCGCCGCGAGCAACTGGTGACGTCCGCGGGCGCCGGGAAGTGCCGGAAGCGGGGGGCGGCGTCCTCTGCCGGTGGCGCGTCACAGGAACTGCGGGAAGGTGCGGGAAGGGGCTGGAGCAGGGACGTCAGCGCTGGCTCTGCCAGTCGGCTCTCCGTGAGACGTCCTGAGCCAAGTCAATCCAGCGCTCCTGCACGTTCCGGGTGGTCACCCACGGGGCAGGGGCATCACGGAGTGCTGGCCGTGAGGCCTTCACTGGCGCCGGGCGGGGGCAGACCAGGGCGGGCGAGCCGAGCCCCCTATGATAACACGACCATATCGGCGTCAAGGGATGCAATCACGAGCACGGACCAGCCTGAGGGCGTACAGCGAAGATCATCGGGCTCCATCCCACGGGGAGGTTTCGAGCGAAACGGCCTTTTCTGGGTTTGGTGTCGGGGGGGGGTGCGACCGGGACACTCCGTTGGGTGGCAGGGGTAGGGCGGGGGGTGGGCGAGCCAGCCGTGGCGGATGGGGTGCAGCCTGGGGTGTACTATGTGCACACGGGTGGCCGGCGGATGCTCTGCGTGGACATGTGGTGCGCGTGCCCCTCCGGCCCGTCCTGCCGCCCCAGCCGCGTAGATCGCGGTTGCGGGGGGAGGGGGGTAGGGCAGGGGCGCAGCCCCGGCCCTACCCCTCCTCGGGCAACGTCGCGCGGCACAGCTCCCGCAGCAGGGCCTCGGGCGCCAGCACGAGGCTGCGCAGCACGTAGGCGTCGACCGCGCGCACCAGCCCGGTCTCCACGTCACGGATGCGCAGGCGCACGGCGTTGCCGCCGTGGTCCAGGCCCAACTCGACCTCGGCGAACTCGTTGCGCACGCGCAGGCCGTCCCCCGTCACAGTAGGAACGTCAGGTTGTAGAGCGGCTGGTCGTAGTTCAGCAGGCGCACGCGCTTCTCGGCGATCCGCCACGGCTGATCCCCCTCCCCGAAGCGCCGCAGCACGTACCCGCAGCGGGTGGCAAAGGCCCGGGCCTGACCGGCGCGGTACTCGTGGACGACGCCCACCGCCCGGACACGGGCCTCCGCGGGCAGGGCCGTCTCCAACTCCACGTTGCCCACCAGGCGGACGGTGCGCGACGGGGGCAGCTGCGCGAAGCTGACGGGGCTGCGCAGCCGGCGGATGCGGTCCTCCAGCGTCGGCCGGTCGTCGTCGACGATCGCGGGCTCGGCCCCCGGATCGTCGGAATCCCCCCCGGGGATCCAGTAGCGGCCGTCGGGGGTGAACAGGGCCAGCCACTCCTCGAAGCGCCGCTCATCGAGCAGGCGCGCCTCCCGGTACAGGAACGCCTCGGCCTCGCCCCGTCCCCAGGGGGCGCCCGCCGGCTCCTCGTGCCCGGGGACCCCCGTTCCTCTGGCCTCGGCCACCAGGCTTCCCCCCATCCGCTGCTCCTCCCGGCGCGCCGCGCCCCGGCGGCTCAGGCCCGCTCCATCAACCGCCGCCACTCGCGGTAGATGCCCCGCTGCGGCACCTCGTCGGTGATGTCCCCCTCGATCTGCCCGTCGGCCAGCCGGCGCTCGCGCTGCAGCCCACGGGAGAAGAGCACCCACTCCGCGGCCGTGACGGCCAGCCCCTGCTGGCAGCGGACGAAGGCCTCCAGGTCGTCGGGCTGGCCGAAGGCCGCGGGCGAGGCCCACCAGGAGAGCCCGCGCACCTGGCGTCGGTTGAGGGCCTCCGGCGCCCCGCGCAGCGTATACGGGTAGGCGGCCACCTCGGTTTCCGCCACGCCTACGGGGCGCACCACGCGGTAGTGCTGGCGCGCCGTCTGGAAGAAGAGGTTGGGGAAGACGAAGAGCTGGATGTCCGTCGCCAGGACGGTCGCGGCCCGCTCGGGGCCCAGGCGCTCCCGCAGGCGCTCGGCGTAGGCGGCGTGGACCTCGTCCCTGGCCTGGTAGCCGCGGTGGACCGCGCTGTAGTAGAGGACGCCGTGCCCCGGCCCGAAGGTGCGGGTCACGGCCCCCGAGCCCTCGGAGTTGGCCTTGCGGCCGCTGACCCCGCGTCGCTGCTCGGAGATGTCGAAGGCGATCTGGTGGGTGAAGTTGGGGTGGTAGCCGTCCAGGAGGTTTTCGATCTGCAGCTTCCAGTTCGCGGGGTAGCCGTAGCGCGCCACCCCTGAACGCACCTCCACCTCGGCCTCCGGGGCGGCGTCCACGATCAGGTCCAGATAGGCGCGCGCCAGGCCCAGGTGCTCCCGCAGCCCCGGCCCCTCGGGGGAGAGGCAGGCGAAGACGAAGCCGCGGTAGCTGTCCACGCGGGGGGCCGCCAGCAGGCCGAGCGCGCCCGGATCGAACCCCTCGCCGTACCCCCCGGGGAAGGGCACGCCCACCAGGGAGCCGCGCGTGTCGTACAGCCAGCCGTGGTACATGCAGCGGAAGACGGTGGAGTTGCCGCGCTCCTCCCGGCAGACCAGGGCGCCGCGGTGCCGGCAGCGATTGAGCAGTACGTGCAGGGACCCGTCCGTATGCCGGCTCAGGATCACCGGCTGGCGGCCGATCCAGGTGGTGCGGTAGTCGCCCGGGGCGGCCACCTCGCTGGCGTGGCCGACGAAGACCCATGTCCGCGCGAAGATGCGCTCCATCTCGGCCTCGAACACGGCCGGCGAGGTGTAGAGCAGGCGATGGACACGGTCGGGCTGGACGAGGCCGGCGATCGCCTCGGGTGCGGGCAGGGTCGCCGGGGCGGGGCCGGTCTCTGGCTCCAGGCGGGTCACCGCCCCTCTTCGGAGTCCCCTGCGTCCCGGCCGCGGGCCCGTCCGTGTCGTCCGGAGCCCGGGGGTGCGGCCGGGCGCACGGCTCACCCCTGAGAGCCTAGCCGCTGCGGTTGGGCGTCGCAACAACGCCCGCCGGGCCTGACAGGGTGCCTGGCGGCGGGCCGGCCAGGCGGGGGGAGGGGCGCGGGCGCCCTCCCCCGATCGGGGCCAGGAGGGTCGTCCGTGCGGGCCGCGGCGGGGCAGCGCCCGCTCCGGGTCTGCGCACCCGGGAGTGCGCCAACGCCGGGGCCCGGCCGGGCGGCGCCACCCACGGGGCCGCCCGGCCGGCCGTCTCGGCTGCGCCCTCCGCCCCGGCCCGGGCC
>DAHWHV010000298.1 GCA_027335545.1 Clostridia bacterium | reverse complement strand
CGGCCGGCCCGCGGGGGCCGGCCTCAGCGCCCCTGGCCGCGCCGCTGCCGTGCCGCCACGGCGCGCGCGGCTTCGGCGTCCCCCTGGGGGATGAAGGGCGGCACCGCCGTCGGCCGGCCGTCCGGCCCCAGGGCCACATAGGTGAAGGCGCAGCGGGCGACGGGCGAGGCGGCGCGCCCGAAGCGGGGCCGGTGCTCCACCTCCACGCGGATCTCCATGGACGTGCGGAAGGTGGCGGTGAGGTAGGCGGTGAGGCCGACCACATCCCCCGCCGGCACCGGGTGGAGGAAGGCCACGTCGTCCACGGCCGCCGTGACCGTGGGCCCCCCGGCGTGCCGGCTCGCCGTGATCGCGGCCAACTCGTCGGCGAGTCCGAGGATCCACCCGGCCGAGGCCTGTCCGGCCTCGCCGACGTGCCGGGCGTGGACGATCCGGCTCATCCGCTCCAGGCTGAGGCGTTCGGCGTCCGCCGGGCCCGCTGGCGGGAGGGCGGTCCACGGGCGGCGGTGGCCCAGGCGCTCCCGCCGGCGGTCCTCGGCCAAGGCGAAGGCCTGCGCCTCCTCGGCGGAGCCCGGCGCCACCTGGGGCAGCGGCGCGGGCCGCCCCCCCTCGTCCAGGCCGACGACGGTGAGCACGGCGTGGGCGGTCTGCCACTGCCGACCGGTGAGCGGGTCCTCCCCCAACACGCCCACGGCGATCTCCATGGACGTGCGGAAGGTGCGGGTGGCCTGCGCCAGCAGGCGCATGCGCTGGAAGGCGCCGATCCCGGCCGAGAAGGTGAGGCGGTCCAGGTGCGCCGTCACGACGGGCATATCGGAGACGTCCGCGGCTAGCGCCGTGGCCAGGGCGTCGATCCGCTCCATGACGTAGCCGCCGAAGACGCTCTGGTAGGTGTTCAGGTCGCGCGGACGGACGACCAGCGCCTGCTCCGCCCGGCACGCGGCGGCCGGCAGGGAGCGCGGGACCGGCATGCGGGAGCCTCCCCTGCGGCGATCGAGCCCCCGACCGGGGCCATGGGGGGCACGGTGGGGTTCGCGGGGGCCCGGATGGCTCCTCTCGCGCCGCAGTTCCGCTCACGCCCCGCAGCACCCCTTGTACTCCTTGCCGCTGCCGCAGGGGCAAGGCTCGTTGCGCCCGACCTTGGGTTGCCCGGTCCCCAGAGCCGGTCCCCCGCGCCAGCGCCGGCCCGTCACGCGCCGCGCATGGCGCGCGCAAAGGCCCAGGCCGGGAAGCCCGCCGCGGCCAGGCTGCGCTCGCAGGCCGGCGTGGTCAGCGGGAGATCGGGGCGCACGGGCAGCGGTTCCGGGCCCCAGGCCGCCCGATCGGCGGCTTCCATCCCGACGGCGGCGGCGTAGTAGGGGGCGTGCTGGTCGCCGTGCTCCCGGTAGACGGCCAGATCCAGGGGGAAGAGGCGGGCGGCGTAACCGGCGTCGGCCCGCGCGGCCGTGACCTGGCCCACGGCTCGCAGATCCCCGGCCAGCTGGGTGGCGAAGTAGGCGCTGTACGGGAAGCTGCGCAGGGCGGCCTGCATGGCGCAGGCCGCCGCGGTGCGCGCGCCGACGCGCGCCTCCAGGGCCCCCAGCGCGGCCCAGGTATCGCCGTCCCAGGGATCGAGCCGCAACGCGCTGCCCAGATCGCCACGCGCCGTGGCGACGACGGCCACCGGCGGGTGGGGCCCGGCGGCGTAGGCCACCTGCACGGCCGCGTCTGCGGCCGCCGCCGCATCCCGCTCCACCCCGGGGGCGGCGGCCGCCGCGGCGCCAAGCAACGGTTGCGCCGCGGCGGGGTGTCCGGCCTGCAGCAGCGCCCAGCCGCGCTGGAACACCCGCTGGGCCTGCCAGGGGGTGTGCAGGGTCAGGGCCACCGCCACCGCGCCGGCGGCCGTCGCCGCCCCGAGCAGCCGGCCGAGCCCCGCGGGACGGATCGGGCGGGACAGGCCCGCGGCCCCCGTCAACGCGGCCAGGGCCAGCGCCAGGACGCCTTCCACGGGGAGGACGAAGGCGGTGACCTCCAGTCCCCCCTGCAGCACCGTGCCGACCACGAAGGCGGTCAGGGCCACGCTCAGGGCCTGCGCGTCCGGCCCGCGGCGCGTCGCCCCTTTCCGTACGGCCAGCGCGAGGACGCCGGCACCCGCGGCGAGGGCTGCGGCCCCGACCAGGCCGGTTTCGGCCAGCCATTCCAGGGGGTCGTTGTCGGCGCTGCCGGGGATGTCGATCAGGCCATACGTGCCGCCGGCGCCCAGCGGCTCGTGCGCCGCGTAGAAGACCTCCAGGCCCCCGGGGCCTGCCCCCCAGAGCGGGTGGCTGCGCCAGATCGAGAAGGCGTCGGTCCAGGTGAAGAAGCGGCTGGAGACGTCGCCGCCGTGCTGCACGCTGATCCCGTGGACGCGGAAGGCCACGCCCGGGACCTTGTAGGCCACCACGGCGATGGGCAGGGCGATGCAGGCCACGGCCAAGGCGGCGCGCAGGCGGTGGGCCGCCGGGACGGCGATCAGCACCCCCGCGCAGGCCAGGGCCAGCCCGAGGTAGGCGGCCCGCGAGAAGGTGAGGGGGAGGGCGGCGGCCATCGGCAGCAGCGCCAGCAGGCCGAGCAGGCGCAGCGGCCAGGGACGGACGCCGATGGCCAGGGCGGTGGCGCCCCCGATGCACAGCAGCAGGACGGCGGCCAGGACGTTGGGGTTGTGCAGGGTGGCCGCCACCCGCACGGGGATGGCCGCCGCGAAGGCGGGGCCCGTCCAGGCCACCGGTGTCGGTTGGCCGGCGGCGAAGGCGCGCAGCCCCCGCAGGCCGAGGTCCGCACCGATGGCGGCTAGGGCCAGCAGGCCGCAGGGAACGGCGCGGGTGCCCAGGGCCGCGACGAAGGCCACATAGAGCAGGGCCATGGCTAGGGCGATCTGCAGGTTGTAGGCGGCGTCCTGGGCATACGCCGCGTGGGCGGCGGCGGCCCAGAGCGCAAGCAGGGGGAGGGCGAGGGCGGCTGCGGCGGGCCAGCCGGGGCTCTCCGCCCGCCGGGAGAGGATGGCCCAGAGTCCGGCCAACCCCCCGGCCAGGGCCAGCAGCGGCAGGATGTTGGCCGCCGCGAAGAAGCCGTTGGTCGAGTCGGCCGCGGAAAACAGGGTGATGGGCGCGACCAGCGGACCGCGCCGCAGCAACCAGAGCAGCGGCAGCAGCGCCGCGGCGCCGAGCGCCAGCCGCGCCACCACCTCCAGGGCGTCCCGCACGGGGACGAGCCGGCGGCGGGTCCGGTCCGGGGCCTTGGCGCGCCCGCCGGCGTGCGGTGCCGGGAGCGGGGCGGCCTCCCGGCCCGGCCCCGTCGGCCCCCCGC
>DAHWHV010000055.1 GCA_027335545.1 Clostridia bacterium | reverse complement strand
GGGCGGAGGGTTGCGCCGCGCCCCCGCGGCCTCACCTCCGCGGGCGGAGGGTTGCGCCGCGCCCCCGCGGCCTCACCTCCGCGTCCCCCCGCGTCCCCAGGGGTCAGTGGATCGGCCAGCGCACCTCGCGCCGCTCCCGCTCGGACACGGTCGCCGCCTGCATGATTTCCGTCAACTGCCGGCCGAACTCCGGCCGGATCTCCGCCTCGCGTCCATCCAGAATGGCGTCGACCCACTGCTCGAACGGGGACGGCCAGGCCTTGGGGAGGTTGCCGGGCAGCAGGGTTCCTCCCAGCGCCCCGCTGAAAGCCTCACCCCCGGCCATCACCGGCGCCCCCGGATAGCCGATGAGCGCCCACCCCTTGGTCCCGTAGATGGCGATCCCGTCGGGGCCGCCCTGCTGGACCCAGGACGCCTCGACGGTGCCGAGGGCCCCGCTCTCGAACTCCATGAGGACCACCGCGTTGTCGTCCACCTCGTAGGCACCGCGAAAGCTGGTCAGCCTGGCCAACACGGACCGGGGGGCCCCCATCAGGTGGCGCACGCGATAGACCGGGTGACAACCGAGGTCCATCAACGCCCCCCCGCCGGCCCGCTCGGGATCCCGAAACCAGTTCCCGGGCTTCCACCACCCGCTCAGGGCGGCCCCGTGCCCGATGCGCGCCCGGATGGACGTGATCTCGCCGAGCCGGCCACTGTCGATGGCCTCCTTCGCCCAGCGCACCTCGGAGGCACATAGCTGCGGCATCGACACCATCAGTTGGACCTGCGCCCGCCGCGCGGCCTCCAGGATGCGATCACAGCCCTCCACCGTCAGGGCAAGCACCTTCTCCGTGAAGAGGTGCTTGCCGGCCGCCGCGGCGGCGCAGAGCACGTCCGGATGCAGGTTGGACGGGGCGTTGCAGACGACCGCCCCCACGCCGTCGTACGCCAGGGCCCTACCCAGGTCCGCCTCGAAGGGCACCGCATGGCGCTCGGCCGCCGCGCGGCCGCGGCCCTCATCCTCATCCCAAACGACCACCAGGCGGGTGCGGGGGTTGCGCTCGACCTGCTGGGCGTATCCGTTGGCGTGGACGTGGGCGAAACTCAAAGCCGCGATCCCCAAGTCAGGCAACGACCGGCACCTCCCGTGCGCAGGGCTGCGCCAGCCGCAGCCCTGGAGGCCCGCTTCGGCCCGCCGTACAGGACTCCTGCTCCCCTGCGTGTGCCCCCCCGAGGGGTCTGGGCCGCGATCCCCCAGTCGCCGGGGTCACAGACTCCCTCGGGCTGTGCACGCACCTCTCGACCTCGGCTTCACCCCGCCGGGGCCGCCCCTCCTCGCCCGTTGCCACCGTGGCCTGGCTGCCGCGTGGCCCTGGCCGCGCCGGTTTGGGACCCTGGCACGCCCGCCCCAGGCCCACGGACCCCTCGGGCGGAGCCGGCCCCAGCCCCCCACAGCCCCCCCAAGGGCGGGACAGGCCAGACCGCCGCTGGCGGCCCGGTCCATCCGCCGCGCCAGCCGCCAGCACCGGCGACGGGCGGGCGGAGATCGGGAGCGATCCGCGGGGCCCAGGGGGGATCAGCGCGGCCCCGCGGAGATTCACGAAGACAGGGGCGGCAGGGGCGCCGGCCGGGGGGCGGCGACTAAGTTGTGCAGCCCGAGTTGATGGTAGGTGACGGGTCCGGCGATGCCGTCGGTCACCACGCCGACACTCCCCTGGAAGGCCCGCACCGCCGCGCCCGTCTGCGTGCCGAAGTAACCGTCCACCGCACCCGAATAGAAGGGACGCCCGGTCCCGGGGTTGCTGAGGGCGGCCAACAGGAGTTGCAGGAAGGCCACGTCCAGCCCCGCCGTCCCCTGCAGGAGGTCGCGGCCCCCGGTGTACGTGTAGATCCACACGGCATCCAGGCCGCCTTGGCCCAGGATCCCGTTGACGTTGAGCCCCCCGTCCCCGTTGCTGACGGCGTCCCCCTTGAACTGGGTCACCGCCTCTGCGGTCCTCGGCCCGAAGCGCCCGTCGGCGGGGCCCTGCAGGGACTGCGCGTAGCGGAAGAGGTTGAGACGGTTCTGCAGCACCGTCACGTCGCCCCCGACGGCGCCCGACGCCAGTGGTCTGCTTCCGAAGGGGGGGCCACCGAAGGTCGCGTTCCCACCCACCGCCTGACCCAACGCCAGGTATGTCTGGGGACCCGCGACTCCGTCGACGTTCAGCCCGAAGTAGGCTTGGAGGTTGCGCACGGCGGCGGTCGTCAAGGGCCCGTAGATGCCGTCCTGAGCAACAGGAGGACCGACGGGTCCCTGCGGGGGGTGCGTGATGGCCGCCAGTTGGTCAAACAGGGTTTGCAGCACCTTGACGTCGGTCCCGACCAGCTCCGGTGTCGCCAGGCGGAGGGTGCGTGAGCCGAAGGGCACAAACGGGAGATTGTCCTCGAAGACGGGCACGGGATCACCCCTCCCCCCGCCCCCGGCGCCGCCGGAGCCGCGGGTTCCCT
>DAHWHV010000027.1 GCA_027335545.1 Clostridia bacterium | reverse complement strand
ACGTTCTTCCGCTGCCTCGGCCCGGAGCCTTGGAACGTCGCCTACGTCGAGCCCTCGCGCCGCCCCGCCGACGGGCGTTACGGGGAGAACCCCAACCGCCTGGGCCGCTACTGGCAGTATCAGGTGATCCTCAAGCCCTCGCCCGACGATGTGATCGACCTCTACCTGCGCTCGCTGGAGGCGATCGGCATTCGGCGCGAGGAGCACGACGTGCGCTTTGTGGAGGACAACTGGGAGTGGCCGGCCGGCGGGGCGTGGGGCCTCGGCTGGGAGGTCTGGTGCGACGGCATGGAGATCACCCAGTTCACCTACTTCCAGCAGTGCGGCGGCCAGGAGGTCCGGCCGGTCGCCGCCGAGATCACCTATGGCCTGGAACGCCTGGCGATCTTCATCCAGGGCGCGCCGGACGTTTACGCGATCCGCTGGGTGGACGGCATCACCTACGGCGACGTCTTCCGCACCGCGGAGTTCGAGTACAGCAAGTACGCGTTTGAGCTGTCCGACGCCGACCTGCTCCGGCGCCACTTCGACGAGTACGAGGGCGAGGCGCGGCGCCTGCTCGCGGCGGGGCTCTGCGAGCCCGCGTACGATTACGTCCTGAAGTGCTCGCACACGTTCAACCTGCTCGATGCGCGCGGGGCCGTCGCCCTGGCCCAGCGGGCCGCGTACATCGGCCGCATGCAGCGTTTGTCGCGTCAGGCCGCCGCGCTGTTCGTGCAGCAGCGCGAGGCGGCCGGGTTCCCGTTGCTGGCCGGGGGGGTGCGCACCCGTGCCTGAGGGAGACAAGCAGTCCGGCGCGTTGGACCTGCTGCTGGAGATCGGCGTGGAGGAACTGCCGGCGCGGTTCTGCGCCGAAGCGTTGGCGCAGTTGCGCGACAAGGGGGAGGCCATGCTGCGCGCGCAGCGCCTCGCCTTCACCGCCAGCCACGCGCTGGGCACGCCTCGGCGGCTGGCGTGGGTGGTGCGCGCCCTGGCGGCCCGCCAGGAGGACGCCGAGGTGGTGGCGCGTGGCCCGGCCCGGTCGGCCGCGTTCGATGCGGCGGGGCGGCCCACCGCGGCGGCCCATGGCTTCGCGCGCTCCCAGGGCGTGCCGTTGGAGGCGCTGCGGATCGAGGCCGTCGGCGGGCGGGAGTATGTGTTCACCCGGCGCACGGAGGGCGGCCGCTCGGCCGGCGAGGTCCTCGCGGGGGTGC
The DNA here is from genome assembly GCA_027335545.1 of Clostridia bacterium. Next base: position 3,739 of record DAHWHV010000027.1, on the reverse strand, counting down.
TGCCCGAATTAGTGGCCGCCCTGCAGTTCCCGCGCGCGATGCGCTGGGGCGGCGGCGACTTCCGCTTCCCGCGGCCAGTACGCTGGGTCGTCGCGCTACTCGGGTCCGAGGTGGTGCCGTGCACGGTGGCGGGCGTGGCCGCGGGGCGCACCTCCCAGGGGCAGCGCACGCTGCATCCGGGGGCGGTGGCGCTGCGCCGCGCCGAGGACTACGTCGAGGCGTTGCGCGCCGCTGGCGTCCTGGTCGACCGCGAGGAGCGCCGTGCGCGCATCCGCGAAGGGATCGCCGCCGCCGCCGCCGCGGTGGGCGGGCGCGCGCGTGCCAACGCAGACCTGCTGGACGAGGTCACCGACCTCAACGAGTGGCCGACCGCGTTCGCCGGCGCCTTCGATCCGCAGGCGCTGCGGCTGCCGGAGGATGTGTTGGTCACGGTGATGCGCGTGCACCAGCGCTACTTCCCCGCCGAGGACGGGCGCGGCTCGCTCCTGCCCTACTTCCTCGGGGTCCGCAACGGTGGCGACGCCCACCTGGCGAGCGTGGTGCACGGCAACGAGCGGGTGCTGGCCGCGCGGTTCGCGGACGCGCGCTTCTTCTACGACGAGGACGTGAGGGAGCCGCTGGCGGCGCGTGTGGCGCGCCTGGACACCATTTCCTTCGCCGATGGCCTGGGCTCCATGGCCGACAAGGCGCGGCGCCTGGGGGCGCTCGCGGCGGCGCTCGGGGACGGCCTCGGCGCGGACCGCGCCGTCGTCGAGCGCGCCGCCCGGGTCTGAAAGGCCAACCGGCTCACGCACCTGGGGGGCGAACTCCCGGAACTCGAAGGCTCCATCGGGGCCCACTACGCCGCCCGCGACGGGGAGCCCGGGGCCGTGGTGACGGCCATCGCCGAGCATGTCTTGCCGCGCGCCGCCGGGGACACGCTGCCAGCGACAGCGGCGGGGTCCGCCCTGGCCCTGGCCGACCGCCTGGACACCCTGGCCGGCAACTTTCTGTTGGGGCGGCAGCCCCGCGGCAGCGCCGACCCGTTCGGCCTGCGCCGTGCCGCGGGCGCCGTGATTCGCATCCTCGAGGCCAGCGGCGGCGACCTGTCGTTGCGCCAGGCGGTGGAGCGGGCGATCGCCGGCTACCCGCCGCTCGGCGCGGCCGGGCTCGCGCAGCCGCGGGCGCGCGACGACCTCCTCGACTTCCTGCGTGGCCGCCTGGAGGCGCGACTGGCCGAATTCGGCCACCGGCCGGACGTGGTCGACGCGGTGCTCGCCGCGGATGCGGACCGCGTGGCGGACGCCGCGGCCCGCTGTGCCGCCCTGACCGCGGCGCTCGGGGGCAGCGGCTGGGCGGACACGGTCACGGCCTTCAAGCGCGCTGGCCATTTGGCCCGGCAGGGGGAGCCCGGGAGCGACGTCGACCCCGCCCTGTTCGCGCACCCCGCGGAGGAGGGGCTGTGGCTGGCCCTGGAGCGCGCGCGCGCCGAGGCGGCCGCCGCCCTGGCCGCACGCGACCACGCGGGCGTGCTCGCCGCCACCGCCGCCCTGCGCCAGCCTGTGGACGGCTTCCTGACGGATGTGCTGGCGATGGCCCCCGACCCCGCCGTACGGCGCAACCGCTTGGCGCTGTTGGCCGGCGTGGCGGCCGTGCCCTCACCGCTGGCGGACCTCGGCAGGCTGAGCGGGTGAGGGGGCGCCGCCCCGCGCGCCAGGGGGGGGACTCGCCGACCCCTGCCCTGCTGGCCGCCTGCGAGCCGGGCCTGGAGCCCGTCGTGGCCTCTGAGCTGGAGGACCTGGGCCTCGGTCCCGCCGCGGTGGCGCAGGAGGGCCTGCTGCGACTGGAGCGCCCGCCGGGTGCGGCCGATGTCGCGGTGGCCCTCGGCGCGCGCACCGCCGATGACCTCTACGTGGAGGTGTGGGTCGGCGGCCCCGGCGGCCTCGCGGCGTGGGCGGCGCCCCTTCCCGCCGATGCCCTGGCGCTGCACCGGCGGGTCCTGGCGCACCAGGGCCGGCGCCCGCGCGGGCGGGTCAAGGTCACCTGCTTTGTCCAGGGCCGGTCGGACCTGCGGCGGCGCGACACGGAGGCGAGCCTCGGCCGGCGGCTGCTGGCGGCGCATCCGGGCTGGCGCCTGGACCCCGAGCGGCCGGACGCCGAGGTCGTCGTCTTCGTCGATGCGCGCAGCGCGGTGGTGGCGCTGCGCCTGACCGATCCCGCGTTCCGCCACCGCGGTTACGGCCGGGCCCCCGCCGCCCTCAGCCCCACGGTGGCCGCCGCCTTGGTCCGCCTGTCGGCGCCGGCGGCGGACGACCGCTTCCTCGACCCGTGCTGCGGCGGCGGCACGATCCTGCTCGAGCGCGCCTTGATCGGCCTGCCCTACGCCGAGCTTCTTGGGGGCGACCTGTCGGAGTATGCCCTCTCCGTGGCGCGGGCCAACTTCGGCCCGCGCCACCAGCCCTGGACGTTACGGCGCTGGGACGCGCGCCACCTGCCCCTGCCCGCGGCCAGCGTCAGCCGCGTGGCGTGCAACCTGCCCTTCGGCGTGCAGTCCCCCGTGGCCGGCGGCGTGGCGGCCTTCACCGCGTCGTGCCTGGCGGAGGCCGCTCGGGTGCTGCGCCCCGGAGGGCGGATGGTGTTTCTCTGGCCGGCCCGGCCCGAAGTGCGCACGCCCCCCGGGGTGGAGGCCATGCGGCGGGTGGACTTCCTCCTCGCGGGCCGGCCGGTGGCGGCGCGCGTGTACCGGCGCGCGCCCTGAGGCGGGGCAACCGTGGTCCGTGGGGTGTGGGTGGAAGTCGCCGCGGGGCGTGCACCCGAAGGCGGACCGCGACGCGGATCTGCCCCCGCCGTGTGGGGCGTGGGCGGCAGCCGCCGCGGGGTGTGCACGGGCACGGGGAGCCGAGTCCGCGCGGCCATGCCTCGTGGGCCGGGTCGCCGGTCGCGCTTCCCGGCGCTCCGCACCGCTGCGTTCCCCGCTTGTCCGTGGCATCGCGCCGGCCGGGCATCGGCCGCACCCTGCCTGACGGGGTGCGGCTAGAGGGCTGGTAGCACCCGCGTCGAAGGCCCGCACGTCGGGCGTGGCCGGTGCTCGCCCGGGGGCGGGAGACCGGACGGGAGGGAGGCCACATGGCGCCCGAGGCTCTGGGGGCTTCGCGCTTGCCCCCCGAGTTCGTCCGCCTCGTGCGCGAGCGCGCCGACATCGTGGACGTCATTGCCCAGCGCGTGCAGTTGCGGCCAGCGGGGCGCGAGTTCTGCGGGCTTTGCCCCTTCCACGAGGAGCGTACGCCCTCGTTCTACGTGAACCGTGAACGCCAGGTGTTCCACTGCCACGGTTGCCAGGCCAGTGGCGACGTCTTCACCTTCGTGATGCGCACGACCGGCGCGGCTTTCGCCGACGCTGTGGCGGAGGTGGCCGCGCGGCTCGGGATGAGCCTCCCGACGGCGCGCCCCATCTCTGCCGAGCAGCGTCGGCGCCTGGCGGAGCGGGAAGAACTGCTGGCCGCCTGCGAAGCGGCTGCCGCGTTCTACCGGGAGTGTCTGGTAGCGGCGCGGGGCGCGCCAGCCATCGCTTACCTCCGCCGGCGCGGGGTGGACGCGCCCACGGCGGAGCGCTTCGGCCTGGGGTACGCGCCGCCCGACGGATCCGCCCTGCTCCAGGCCCTGGGCCGGCGCTTCGCGCCGCAGGCGCTACTGGCGGCCGGGCTGGTCGCCGTGCGCGGCGGCTGGCAGGGGGCGTCGGGCGCGGGCCGGCCGGAGGCGG
>DAHWHV010000659.1 GCA_027335545.1 Clostridia bacterium | reverse complement strand
TACCCCCTGCGGCCCCAGGCCTGGGAGCGCCTGGCCGAGGCCGGACGCACGACCCCCCTGGGGGAGGCGGGCGGGGGCGGGAGGCGGGTCCGGCTGGCCCTGGTGGGGCTGCCCTTCGGCTGGACCCGAACGGACGCCCGTCTCTCGGCAGCGTGGGAGGTCCTGCTGGGGCCCTAGGAGGGCGCTGCAAAAGCGGACTTTTGCAGCGCCCTCGTCCGGATGCTGTGGTCCGCATGGCTCGTGACCCACTGCCCCTCGCGGAGCACCGCTCACCGCAGGTGAGCTTCGCTCCGCGGTGGTCCAAGGGCCGCCTCCTGCCTTTTGCAGCAGCCTCCGAATACGTCTGCCAAGCCGCCAGGCCAGGCCCCCGCATCACCCCCCCTTGCGCACCGGGCGCGCACCGCCACCCGGGATCGGCCCGCGTCGCGCCCAACGGCGCCGCGCACCGGTCGTCGCCGTACCCAGAACCGCACGCCCCTGAAGTGACGGCCCAGGCTGTGCCCCGGCCCCTGCAGCCGCCCATCGCCGCGATCCTCCGCTGGTCCGTGTCCGACCTGCTCCGCCCTACCGGGCCGGCCAACCTTGATGGCCGAGAGCGGCGCTCAACACCTCCACGGGCCTGCGTCATGGGCCCGCCCCCTGCCGGTTGAGCGAAGGCGGGCGTCGCGGGCCAAAGACCCGCTGGCCTTGGCCGCCCCATACCCATCTGGCGCCGGCCGGCTGGGCCAGGCCGGCCTGGCCACCGGATCCGCACTCCGTGCGGGTACAGTCACGGCCCCTCGACCACGGTGATCACGCCCGTGGGTGCCTCCAGGGCCTCCAGGGTCCGTCGGGCGGCCTCATCGACGTGGATACGCGGCGCCAGCGGGAGGCGCTCCGTCCCGGAGTACGTCCCGGGACCATAGAACGCCCCGTAGCGCAGCACGACCCCACCGGCGGCCAGGACTAGGCGCTCGTGCTCGGCCACGGCCGCCCCGGCGCTGCGCGGGGTCCAGGCGAGGCTCTGGGCCAGAAAGCGCCCCGCCCCCGCTGCCTGCGCCGCGGCCAGCAGGTTGCGGGTGCCCTCGGTCCGGATGCGACTGTTGCGCGCGGCATACTCCAGGATGCGCGCCGCCTCGTCCGGCAGGTCGCTCAGCTGATGCAGCACCAGCTCCGGTTGGAACGCGGTCACTGCGGCGGCGAGCGCCGCGGCAGCGAAGACATCCCCCACCACCGGCTGCGCGCCGAGGCCGCGCACCGCCTCGCCCCCGGCGGCCGAGCGGGTCAGGCCGGCCACCACGTGCCCCGCGCCGAGCAGGAGCGGGATCAAGCGCACACCGATCACGCCGCTGGCGCCGGCCAAGAAGATCCGCACCCCGCGCCCCCCCTCCGGGTCGGCCCGCCCCCTCCGGCCGACCCCTTTGACCACGGCCCGAGCAGGACCCTCAGCGGACGGGAGGGGCGCCAGCCGCCGGGCCGGCCTCCGGCTCGCCCGCCCGCCAGCGCTCGGGAGGCAGGGCAAGGACCTCCTGGAGCCCCGCGACCCCGGCCGGGGTGACGGCGAGCGCGCGTCCCCGCGGGGCGCGGCGGACCCAGTCCAGCTCCAGCAGTCGGGTCAGCAGGGCGCGTCCCAGCCCGCCGGCCAAGTGGTGCCGCTGCTCGCTCCAGTCGACGCAGTAGCGCACGGTGAGCAGGCGGCCGCCGGGCCGCGGCTCGACGCCGACCGCCCGCAGGTGCTCCTCACCGTTGCCCGCCGCCATCACCGCCCGGCCCCGACCCGGCGCGGGAGACCCAGCAGGCGAGCGATGCGCTCGGCAGTGGGCGGATGGGTCTCGAAGAGGCGGGCCCACCAGCCCCCGTCGGGCGCGGCGGCGACCGTGAACACGGCGGCGACCCGGCCGGCCGCCAGGGGCTCGGCGTGCTCCAGGCGTCGCAGCGCCCGCGCCAAGGCCTGCGGCTTCCCCGTCCACAGGGTGGAGCGGGCGTCCGCCGCGAACTCGTGCTGCCGCAGGGCGGCCAGCGCCGCCACACGGGCCACGAGCACACCCACGGCGCCCAGCAGCAGGGAGGCGGCGAACAGCACCAGCCCCAACAGCAGCAGGGCGAGCCCGTCCCCCCGGCGCCGGCGCCGGGCCCCGTGGGCCGCGGTGGCGAGGCCCACGGCCACCGCCACGCTGGTCAACGCCGTCAGGGTGGCGACGGCCGCCAGGTACCACCCCAGCCACAGGGGGTCGCCGTGGGCGATGTGGGCCACCTCGTGCCCCAGCACGGCGGCGAGTTCGTCGTCATCGAGCCGCTCCAGCAGTCCCGAGGTCACCCCGACGACGGGCCCCCGGGCGTCTTGGACGGCAAAGGCGTTGGGCGCGCTGGACGGCAGCACCCAGAGGCGCGGCGGCGCGATGCCGGCGGCCTGCACGAACGGGCCCAGCAGCCGCGCGACGCGTTGGGTCGCCTGGATCGGCCCTGGGCCGGCTCCGAGGCGGCGCGCCGCGCCCGCCGTCCCCCACACGGCCGCCCAGAGCGCGCAGCCCAGCGCCAGCAGGCCGCCGACGGCCACCCCCACCTCGCCCAGCGCCCAACCGACGGTCGCCCCGGCCGCCGGCAGCACCGCGGCGGCAGCGACGAAGCCCAGGGTGGAGGCCCGCAACTGGCGCGGGAGGTGGGCGCCGGCTCCCCCGGGGACGCCGCCCACCGCGGGCGTGGCGTCGGCCATGGGCACGCCTCCCGGTCGGTTCCGTCCATCGCCTCGCCTGACGTCGCTGGGGCCGTCCGCGTGGAGGCCGGGCCCTCGGCCCGGGCTGGTCGGCAGCGTTCGACGGCATCTTCGCCAAGGCCTGCCAGTCTGCAGGGGCACTCGACATCCTCCCGCAGAGGGCCGTGACGTCCGAGGAGCAGGCGATGGAGGGGGGAGGCGGGCACCCGCCCGGCTGCGGCGGGGAGGCCCCGGGGCCGGCGCCACAGCCCGGGACGGCGCTGTACAGATCCGCCGTTGCAGCGCCGTCTTCAGGAAAGAAACTTCATCAGCATCCGCTTGCCGGGCAGGACCGCGAACCCCGACTGCTCATAGAGGCGCCGGGCCGCGACATTGTCGCGGTCCACCCCGAGTTGCAGCCTGCAAGCGCCGCCCGCCCGCGCCATCCCCTCGGCATGGGCGAGGAGCGCCCGCCCCACGCCCCGGCGGCGGTGCGCGGGTGCTACATACAGGCCCTGCACCCGCAGGACCGGCAGGCCGCTGCCGGTGGAGCGGCCCCAGCCGAGGTGGATGAAGCCCGCCCAGAGACCGCCCCGCCGCGCCAGGAGAAAGGGGCTGCCATCCGCCGCCAGATCCGCCGCCAGGTGGTTGGCAACGGCCGCGCGGTGCCGCTCCACGTCGACCGGCCCCGCTCCGTCGTCGGCGGCGTATCCCGCGAGCAGCAGCGCCGCCGCAGCCGCCGACTCTGGGGCCAAAGGCACCACCTCGACCGACTCGCCCTCCAACGCCCCACCCCCAGTGGCGCTCACCGCACCGCGCGCCGCGGCGCGCCAAGCCCCCGCACACGCGCGGCGGGCTGGGCACT
>DAHWHV010000658.1 GCA_027335545.1 Clostridia bacterium | reverse complement strand
GTGTAGTCCGGCCCGGGCCCGTCGTGCCAGAGCTGCGGGTGCAGCAGCGCCACGCCGAGGTGGTAGTAGAAGTAGGCGATCGCGGCAGTGTCCGTCTGCCGCCAGTCGGAGGTGTCGATGAACGGCACGCCGACATGGTAGAGCCGCAGGCCGGCCATCAGCGCCAGCACGCCGGCCAACGGCAGCCACGCGCGCCAACGGCCGTGCCGTGCGGCCACTGGGGCTTGCCCCAGTCCCCCCGGGGCGGGCGACCGGGGCGCGGGCGGCGCCGCGGTGCGCTCGGCGGCCGTCATCGGAAGCGCACCCGCATCGCCCGTCGCGCCATGGCCGTTAGCTTGCGCTGCCGGCGACCGGGCCATGCGGGGGAGGAACCGCCACGGGCCAGGGACCGCCGGCGGGCGCACGTCACGATCCCGGCGACCCGGTCCGCCTCACTGTGGACGGCTCGCGCCCGCATGGCTCCCCGCCCTCCGCTACGGCCGCGCCGCAGCCGTGTGACCGCACGGTTTCGGGTGACCCGAGCCGCCCCGGCTGGAGACCGTGCCCACACCGCTGCGACCGCGTCTCCCGCGGCAGAGAAGCCGCCGGGTGGGCAAGCACGCCGGGGCCACCCCGCGCCGTGTGCCCGAGGTCGTCAGGCGGCAGCCCTCAGCTCCCGCCCCCGCCCGTCGCCCGCGGGCGGATCGTTCCGGCCGGGGCGGCCGGCCGGCGCCTCGTGACACGCAGGATGTAGAAGTACCCGCCGATCGTGCGGAGGACCTTCATCTTGCTCTTGCCGCGCTTCAGGTCGTAGCGCAGGACCAGGGGGGCCTCAGCGCAGCGGGCGCCCAGCGCCGCGAGCTTGACCAGCACCTCGGCCGAGCAGGCGAAACCCGGCGCGGTGATCAGGCCGTCTTGGCCGTAAGCCAGAAAGGCCCGGCGCAGCATGCCGGCGCGATAGGCGCGGTACCCGCAGGTGTAGTCGCGCACGCCGGCGATCGGCCGGGCCGCGCCGAGCAGGAGGCAGGCGCCGCGGCTGAATACGTGGCGCGCCGGGCTCAACCCCACCTCGCCGCCACCCGGTTGGAAGCGCGAGGCGATGGCGACGTCGGCCCCGCGCGCCAGCAGGTCGAGCAGCGGGGAGATGACCGCGGGGTCGTGCGTGTCGTCGGCGTCCATGGTCACGACGGCCCCGCCGTCGGGCAATTCGCGCAGGGCCTCCGTCCAGCCGGTCTGCAGGGCGGCGCCCAGGCCGCGGTTGCGGTCGTGGCGCACGACCCGCAGGCCCGGCAAGGCCGCGCCGCAGGCTTCGGCGGCCTCGGCGGTCCCGTCGGAACTCCCGTCGTCCACGACCAGCGTGCGGTAGGGGCCCCCGGGCGCGGCCGCGATCCGGCGCAGCAATTGCGGCAGCGCCTCGTGCTCGTTGAACGCGGGAAGCGCCACGATGACCTCTGGCCGGGGCGAGTTGCCCAAGCCTCCCCCGCTCCTCTCTACGATGCCTCGGCCGGTCGCGGCGCCGCCCCTGCCGGCGGCCGGCCGGGCCCGCGCGCCGGC
>DAHWHV010000657.1 GCA_027335545.1 Clostridia bacterium | reverse complement strand
CGCAGGGCCTCCGCCAGCAGGCCGCGGGCGTCCGCCGCGGCCTGCCGCCTCCCGTCCGCCAGGCCCTCGGCCCACCCAGCGGCGTGGCCCTGGGCGCGGGCCTCGGCCTCCAGACCGGTGCAGTGCCGCCGCGCCTCGGTGAGCACCTCCGCCGCCTCCGCGCGGGCGGCGGCGAGCAGGCGCGTGGCCTCCGCGCCAGGTTCCACGGAGGCGGGACGCGGCGGGGCGGGGTCCGCCGACGCGCAGACCGCCTCCGGGAGCAGGGGGCGCCAGCGCATGGGCAGGGCGGCCGGCGGCCGCGGCTCAGACGACAAGCTCGTCGGCCCCCCCTCGGCTGATGACCAGTTCCCCTTCGTCCTCCAGGCGCCGGATGGTGCCGACGATGCGCTGCTGCGCGTCCTCGACCTCGCGTAAGCGGACCGGCCCCAGGAACTCCATCGCCTCGGTCAACTGCTCGGCCTGGCGCTTGCTGACGTTTTTGAGGACCTTCGCCCGGACCTCGGGCGCGGCCACCTTCAGGGCCAGGGGCATATCCGTGGCGAAGTCCACGTCGCGCAGGGCGCGCTGCATGGAGCGGTCGTCCAGCGACACGATGTCGTCGAAGACGAACATCCTCCGGCGCAACTCCTGCGCCAATTCCGGCTCCTCGGTCTCCAGCGCCAGCAGGATGCGCTTCTCCGTGGTCCGGTCCGCCCCGTTGAGCACGGCCACCGCCATCTCGATGCCGCCGGCCTTGGCCTGGGCGACGGCGGCCAGGGTCGAGAACTTGCGTTCGAGGACGCGCTCGACCTCCTGGACGATCTCGGGCGAGGTCGTATCCATCAGGGCCAGACGGCGCATCACCTCGATCTGGCGCTCCGCGTCGAGGGCACCGATGACCGCCGAGGCCTGCTCGGGCAGCAGGTGCGCCAGGACCAGGGCGATCGTCTGGGGATGCTCCCCGTGGATGAAGCGCACCACCTGCGCGGGATCGCTCTGGCGGGCGAACTCGAAGGGCCGGACCATCAGGGTGGCGGTCAGGCGGGCCAGGACCTCCGCGGCCTTCGCGGCGCCGAGGGCCTTTTCCAAGACCTCGCGGGCGTACTGGATGCCCCCCTCCTCCAGGTACTGGTGGGCCAGGAGCATCTGGCGGCACTCGTCCAGGACCGTCGCCTGGGCGTCGGCGTCCACCTTGCGCACGGCCGCGATCTGGAGGGTGATCTGCTCGATCTCCTCCTCCCGCAGGTGGCGGAAGACCTGGGCGGCGAACTCCTGGCCAAGCGCGACCAGCAGGACCGCGGCCTTCTCCCGCCCGCCCAGGGGGGGGCCGGCGGCCTGGGCCTGCGTCCGGGCCTGCTGATCCAACTCCACCGCCACCGCCTGGCCTCCCCTCGTGCTCCGGGCCCCGGCTCGTCTGCGCGGCCCCCCGCGGGCGGAGGGGAAGGGTCTGCGCCTGGAGGCGGAGGGTCTGCGCCGGCGGGCGGAGGGTCTGCGCCTCGCGGGCGGAGGGTCTGCGCCTGCGGGCGGCGGACCGCCCTCCGGCGCCCACCTCCGCTGGCGCCCACCTCCGCTGTCTCACTCGGTCTGGTCCAGCCAGACGCGGATGACCCGCGCGACATCCTCGGGTCGCTGCTTGAGGGCGCCCTGCAGGCGGTCGCGCACCGCCTGGGCAGAGGCGATCGCGCTCCCCAGCGGATCGTCGGCGCCGGGGCTGACCCCGACGGACACCCCCGAGGCCAGGGTCGCCCCCGCGCCGTCATCGACGCCCACCGCCGGGGCCCGCCGGCGCAGGACCAGGACGACCACGAGCACCAGCAGGAGCACCCCGACGCCGATCAGCGCCGGCACCAGGAGGCGGGAGGCAGGCGCCACCGGCGCCCCAGCGGTCAAGCCGTGCAGGAGGGCGTGATTGAAGGGCATGGCCACGACCGTGACCTGGTTCTTCTGGGCGGGGTAGGCCCCCACGGCCGCCTGGACGGTGGATTTGACCAGGGCCAGTTGCGCCGCCGTCAGCTTCGCCCCCACCACGACCGCCACCGAGAGCCGCGTGATCGTCCCGGGGGCCAGGACCGTACGCGTGTCCTGCTGGCTGAGCGCGAAGTCCTGGGTCAGTTGCGTCGAGGTCGACGAGGTCTTGCCGCCAGCCCCAGCCGTGTAAGTCGGGAAGCTGTTGCCGGCCGTGCCGGGCACCCCCGCCGTCGCCGTCCCGCCCTTCACCGACTGCTTCAGGGCCTGCATGCTGCGGACCACCGCGGGACTGCCCTTGGGCGAGTAAAGCTTGGTCGTCACGCTCCCGGTGTTGAAGCTCATTTGCGCCTGCACCTGGGTGACCACCGTCCCGGGACCGAAGACCTGCTCGAGCAGGTGGCGGAGGTGGGTCTGCAGGCTCTGGTCGAACTGCTGCTGGATCTGCAGCTGGCTCTGCGCCTGCCCGGCGATGCCGCCGACACCTCCGCCCGCGCCGAGGGCCGACCCTGCCCCACCCTGGGCCCAGAGGATGTGGCCGGTCTGGTCCAGGACCGTCACCCCGTTCGGGGTGAGCCCCTGCACGCTGGAGGCGACCAGGTGGGCGATCCCCGCCACCTGCGCGGCCGTCAGCGAGACGCCCGGCTGCAGCTGCACCAGCACGGAGGCGGAGGCCGGGGTGCCGCCCCCGCCGAAGGTGGAGTTCTGGGGCAGGACGATCTGAACACGGCTCGCCTTCACCCCGTGGATCTGGTCGATCGTCTGCTGCAGTTCCCCCTGCAAGGCGCTCTGGTAGGCGACCTGGCGGGTGAACTGCGTCGCCCCGAATGGGAGCGTCAGCACCGAGCCCAGCCCGACGGTCCCGGCCTTGGGCAGCCCCTGCCCGGCCAGTTGCAGGCGCAGGCGCCCTACCTGCGCCTTGGGGACGAGGATCGTCCGGCCGTTGTTGGCCAGGCGGTAGGTGACATGGTCGTGACCCAGTTGGGTGATGATCGCTGCGCCGTCCGCGGGGGTCAGGTGCGTGAACAGCGGCGAGAGGGCGGGACCCCGAGCGCCCAACACGGCGGCCACCAGCCCCCCGACCAGGGCGAGGCTGGCCGCCACGCCGATCACCCGCCGCTGGCCCGCGGCCAGGGCCGTCCACTGCCGCCGCACCGAGGCCCATGTCTCCCCCAGGTTCATGGTGCTCTGCGGCGGCACGCGCTCCCCTCCCTCCGGCGGCACCGTCCAGCTCCGCGGCCTGCTCCCCGTGGCCCACAACCCCTGCCGCGCCCCGGCGCCGCGGGCGGCGTGGCCCCCAACCCGGTTCCGCGCCGCGGCCGTCCCCGCCGCGCCCCGGTCGCAACGGGCGCCGACCAGGTACCCCCCCGGCGGCGCCCCCCCAACATCCGGGGGTGGGCCACGGGATCAGATCTGCATCGTCATGATCTGCTGGTAGGCGCTGATCGCCCGGTTCCGCACCTGCACGGCCAGCTGCAGCCCGAGGTTGGCCTTCTCCGCGGCCACCACGGCCGTCGCGAGGTCCGCGGCCTTGCCGGAGGCCAGTTGGGTGGCCGCGGTATCGGCCGCCTGCTGCAGGGCGTTCAGCCCGGCTACGGCGTGCGCCAGGACCCCACCGAATCCGGCCCCGGAGGCCTTGGGCCCCGGTTGCCCCGCCGTCACCGCGGGCGCGGCGGGCAGCGCCGGCGCAATGGGCGCGATCGGCATGCGAACCCCTCCCCTCGTCCCGCTCGACGCGCGTCCGGCCGCCCCACCCGAGCGGGGCCCGCGCCCCCAGCCCCGGTGCCCTACATCTGCAGGGTCTTGAGCCCGACCTTCACGGCATCGGAGAACACCGCCGCGCTGGCGTCGTACGCGCGGCTCGCCGCCAACAGGTCGACCATGCTCGAGGTGACGTTCACGTTGGGCATGCGCACGTAGCCCTGGGCGTTCGCCCCGGGGCTGCCCGGCGCGTACCGCAACGGGAACGGCGCCGCATCCCCGACGATGGCGGTGACGGCGACCCCGCCCGGCGAACCCGCCCCCTGCGGCAGGGCGGCGAACTCCACCATCTGACGGCGGAAGGGCCCTCCGCCCGGGGTCACGGTCGTGTTCACGTTGGCCAGGTTGTTGGAGATCACATCCATGCGCAGCCGCTCGGCGGTCAGGCCCGAGGCGCTGGCGTCCAGGGCCGAGAACAGCACGGGTCCCACTCCCCCTTCAGCCGATGGCGTCCTGCAGGTTCTGGTAGATCAACTGCAGCTGGCGCGTCACCGCCTGCTCCCCGAGGTCGTTCTTGGCGACCTGCGCCATCACACCGTCCAGGCCGACCCCGTTGCCGTTGGGGGTGACGACGCCCCCGCCCTGCCCCTCCGCCACCAGGGGGATCAGGGCCCCACCCCCGGCCTGCGCCACCAGCGGCACGGGCGCAAGGGCGCCCTGCGCCCCCGTCGCCGCGCCCGCCCCCGGCGCCACCCCACCCATTTGGGCGGTCAGCGCGGCCGCCAGGCGCCCCGCGAAGGCGGTTGCGCCCTGGGCGCGATACCCTGGGGTCTCGACGTTGGCGACCTCCGCGGCCAGCACGGTGCGGCCGGCGACCAGTTCCGCCAGGCGCCCCTCCAGGGCTCGCTGGCCAGCCGACCCGAACATCCCGGCGAGCATCGCCAGCCCCCCCTTGCGCGGTCCCGCCACCCGGACCACCCTCGGCGCCCGTAACGCCACTCGCACCGCAACGCAAAAAGCGCCCATTCTCCCTAGCCGGAAGAAGGGCGCACCCCACACCCTTTCTTCGGCAACCCGGCTGCCCGCGAGGGGCCCGTGGCTTTGCGTCACCGCCTTGCGACGGCTTTGCCCGTTCGGAAAAGGACTCTTCGGTTCACCGCACACGCAACCGGTGCATACATCCCCGACCCCGGGGCTCACCGTTGCGCTGGGGTTCGTGTTTCGACCACATTCGACCAGCACCTGTTCAAGCCAAGGGAAACTCGCCCAGAACTCTTCGACACCATTCGACACGCCCCGCCCGTTCAGGCACGCCGTGCCGGGGGGTAGGTTGGCCCGGACCAGGCGACCCCGGCGCGGACCCCTTCCGCCCCGCGTGCCTGGTATACTGAGGCCCCGGGCCGGAGTCCACTCCGGCCGGTTTGGCCGTGCGGCCCCAGGCCGGGCGGCGACGGGGGGCGAGGCGCGATGGCGGTGGAGAAGCGGGCGGTGATCTCCGCCCTCAACCGGGCGGCGCTGGCCGGCGCGGAGCGCGGCGCGGTCTCCCAGGGGCTGATCATCGATGTGCTGGTGACCGACGACCAGGTCCTGGTGCTGGTGGCCGAGCGGGTCGGCGGCCCCCAGGGGGCCCCGGTGCCACCGGCCTGGGTCGAGGCCCTGC
>DAHWHV010000655.1 GCA_027335545.1 Clostridia bacterium | reverse complement strand
GGCGGGCCCGGCCAACGAGGGCGTTGGCCGGGCCCGCCTACCGGCCGCCACCCGAACGCGTCAAGGCGCGCAGGATTCGCCCCAGGGCCGCGGGCAGGCGGATCACGCGAATCATCAACACCGGAAGTCCCCCTCCCTTGCCGACCCGGCCCCGGACCGGCCGACGGCCGCCGCGGAGACCCGGGCCCCGCCACGAGGCGGCGGGCAGGGCAGCCTATGCGCCAAGGGGGGGAGCGGGCACCGGCGGCGGGGCGGTCGGGCACCGGCCCACCGCCCCGCACGGTCACCTACCAGGCATAGGCCTCCGGCGCCGGCTTGCCGGGACCCGGGAAGATCTCGTGCAACCGCCCGAGCACCTCGGCGGGGAGTTGGATGTCCAGGGCCCGCAGGGCGCCGTCGAGCTGGCCGGCCGTGCGCGGGCCGATGATCGGCGCGGTCACCACCTTGTTGTGCAGCAGCCAGGCCAGGGCGACGTTGGCCGGCTCCTCGCCGAGGTCGCGGCAGAGGGCCTCGTAGGCCTCGATCTTGCCGCGCTCGCGCTCGACCTGCTGCTGCAGGCCCTCGGAGGCGCGCCGACCCTCCGCCGCCTTGCGCAGGACCCCGCCCAGCAGGCCCCCGGCGAGGGGGCTCCAGGGGATCAGGCCCAGGCCATAGGCCTCGCAGGCGGGGACGACCTCCAGCTCAACGGTGCGGGCGTTGAGGTTGTAAAGGCTCTGCTCGGAGACCAGCCCCAGGAAGTGCCGCTGCCGGGCCAATTCCTGCGCGCGGGCGATGTGCCAACCCGCGAAGTTGCTGCTCCCGTAGTAAATGACCTTGCCCTGGCGGTGTAGGAGCTCGAAGGCCTCCCAGATCTCCTCCCAGGGGGTGGCGCGATCGATGTGGTGCATCTGGTAGAGGTCGATGTGGTCGGTCTGCAGGCGGCGCAGGCTATCCTCACAGGCCTGGCGGATGTGCAGCGCGGACAGGCGCGTCTCGTTGGGCCAGTCCCCCATGTCGTTATAGACCTTGGTGGCGATGACCACCCGCTCGCGCCGCCGCCCGCCCTTGGCGAACCAGCGACCGATGATCTGCTCGGTGATCCCTTCGCCCTTCTTCCAGCCGTACACGTTGGCCGTGTCGAAGAAGTTGATCCCGTGCTCCAGGGCGCGATCCATGATGGCGTGGGCATCCGCTTCCGTGGTCTGCGGCCCGAAGTTCATGGTGCCGAGGCAGAGGCGGGAAACGCGCAGGCCCGCGCGTCCCAGGTGCGCATACTGCAAGTCCGATCTCCTCCCGTTCGTCCCCGCGGGAATTGGCCAGCGGCCCCCGAACCCCGCCGGACCAGCGCTGGCGCGGGGCCACCCGGAGCGTACCCCAGCGGACGGCGGGTGACCATCCGCGCCACGCCTCAGCGCGGGCGATTCCACCCCGCCGCCGCCTGGCGCAGGGCACGGGCCGCCGCCTGGGTGTCCGGCCGCCCGTAGAAGGCGGAGCCGGCGACCAGGGTGTCGGCCCCGGCGGCCACGATCGCCCCGGCCGTCTCCGGCGAGATGCCGCCGTCAACCTCGATGGCGCCCGCCCAGCCCAGCGCCGCCGCCGCGGCCCGCAGGCGGCGTACCTTCGCCTCCACGGCGGGCAGGTAGGCCTGCCCGCCGAAGCCCGGGTTCACGGTCATGGCGAGCACCAGGTCGGCGGAGTCCCAGACGTACTCGAGCACCGTCTCCGGTGTCGCGGGGTTGAGCGCGACCCCGGCCAGCGCACCCAGTTCACGGATGTGCGCCAGCGTGCGCTGCAGGTGCGGGCAGGCCTCCGCGTGCACGGTGAGGCCGTCGGCGCCGGCGCGGCGGCAGGCGGGCAGCAGGGCGTCGGGGTCGACGACCATCAGGTGCACATCCAGGTAGAGGTCGGTGCAGCGGCGCACGGCCTGGACGACCAGCGGGCCGAAGGTGAGGTTGGGCACGAAGCGCCCGTCCATGAGGTCCAGGTGCAGGCACTCGGCACCGGCCTCGGCGGCCAGGCGGCAGGCCGCGCGCAGGTCCGTGAAATCCGCGGAGAGCAGGGACGGGGCCAGGCGAACGGACCGGCGCGGGCCAAGCCCGTCCTCGGCGCCGCGGGGCGTGGAGGCCGGTGGCATCATCAGATCTCGGCGCGGTCCGTCCGCCCGGCTGGAGCCGGGCAGGGCCCGCGCCCTCCCTCCCTTGCGCTGCACGGGTTGTCGGTCAGGGCCGACGCCATCCGCCGACGCGGGCGCCGACCCAGGGAACCGCCGCCAGGCCTCGCGTCGGCGAGGCCCCGGCCCCTGCCCCCCGGCGCTGCGGCGGCCGGCGAGTCCCGGCCGCGACGGGCGGCGCGGTCCCAGGGCCCGGCGCATGCCTCCGGGACCACCCCCTCGCCGTTCGCGGGATCAGCGACCCGGATCGCCGCCGTTCTGGGCGCGATAGCGCGGCGGCCGCGCCCGTAGCTCGGCCAACACCTGAAGGTAGCGCTCATGGCGGCCGCGGTCCACGCCCGCTTCCTGCGCGGCGCGGCGCACGGCGCACTCCGGCTCCTGGTCGTGGGCGCAGCCGCGAAAGCGGCAGGCATCCTGGTGCGGGGCGAATTCGGGATAGAGCAGGGGGAGGTCCTCCACCCCCACCTCGCTGAGGTCCAGGCGGCTGAAACCGGGGGTGTCCGCCACCCAGCCCCCTTCGGGCAGCCGGAGCAGTTCGACCGAGCGCGTGGTGTGGCGGCCCCGCCCGGCCCGCGCCGACAGGGAGCCCGTGCGCATCCGCCGCCCGGGGAAGAGGGCCGCGAGCAGGGCGGACTTGCCGGCGCCGCTTGGCCCCGCCAGCACGCTCAGGTGGCCGGCGAGGAGGGGGCGCAGGGCCCCCAGCCCGCTGCCCGTGGCGGCCGAGGCCAGCAGGGCCGGGTAGCCGGCGGCGCGGTATGGCTCCAGGGCCGCGTCCGCCTCCGCCGCCTGGGCGGCGTCCAGCCGGTCCAGCTTGTTGCAAACGATGGTGGCGCGGAGGCCGTGGATGCCGGCCTGCAGCAGCAGGCGGTCGACGAAGGATGCGGAGAACGGCGGCGACAGCCAGGCGATCGTCACCACCACCTGGTCGGCGTTGGCGATCTGCGGGCGGAAGAGCAGGCTGGTGCGCGGCAGCACCCCGTCGACGGCCCCCTCCCCGTCGGGGAGCCGGCTGCAGCGCACGCGGTCCCCCGCCAGCACCGCCGGC
>DAHWHV010000650.1 GCA_027335545.1 Clostridia bacterium | reverse complement strand
CGCGGGCGCGCAGGCGGGGGCCGGCTGCGGCCCGCGCTGGGTCCGGAGCAGCCGGAAGGGCGTCCGCGGCCCGCCGGCGATGCCGGCCCCGACCAGGTGCCACCCCCCGGGAACCCGGGCCCCCTGGTCCAGGACGCAGTCGCGCAGGACCGCCCCGGCCCCCACGACGGCACCGGGCAGCAGGACGCAGCGGGTCAGTTCCGCTGCCCGGCCGACGCGGCAGCCATCCCCGAGCACGGTCGGGCCCTGGATGTGGGCCTCCGGGTCCAGGTGGACCCCGCGGCCGAAATGGACCGGGCCATGCGGCGCAGCCTCCGGGACCGGAGTGCCGGGGGCCGGTAGCGCCCAGGGCAGGCGGCCGGCCAACCCATCGAAGTGGGCCTCCCGGTAGGCCTCCAGGGTGCCGATGTCCCGCCAGAAGGTGGACCCCGCCACGGCGCCGACCGGGCCGCCCCGCGCCAGCAGCCCCGGGAAGACATCCAGGGCGAAGTCGACGGGTCCGGCGGGCGGCACTCCGGCGAGGGCCTCCGCGTCCATCAGGTAGCAGCCGGTGTTCAGCTGGGCCCCGGGCAGCAGGTCGGCCAGCGGCGGCTTCTCCAGGAAGCGGTGGACACGCCGTCCGGCCAGGGCCACCGTGCCGAAGCGGAGGCGTTCGGCCGGCGGGGCCAGGCAGAGCGTCAGCAGGTTGCCGTCCCGGTGGTGGGCGTTCAGGAGCGCCTGGACGTCCAGGTCGATCACCGCGTCGCCGCTGACCACCAGGAACGGTGAGCGGAGTCGCGGGAGCAGATCGGCGACGGCACCGGCCGTCCCACGCGGTCGGTCCTCCCGACAGCAGTGCAGGTGCGTGTCCGCGGGGAAGCCGCGGAGGTAGTCCTCGAGTTGCTCGCCGAGGTGTCCCGCCGTGACGAAGACCTCGTCGATGCCCCGTTCCGCCAAGTGCTGCAGCAGGTAGCCCAGCAGCGGCCGCCCGAAGAGCGGGACCAGCGGCTTGGGCCGGCCCGCCGTCAACGGGTGTAGCCGCTCTCCCCGCCCGCCGGCCATGACGACCGCCTGCAACTCGGCCACCCTCCCCCACGCGGGCGACTCGGCCCGGCGCGGGCTTACCATGCCCCGCGCGCGGCCCCTGGCCGCTGCGCGGCTACGCGGCAAATTCAGGAGCCCCCGGCTTCGTTCTGGGGGCCGGCCGGAAGCCATAGCACTGGCCGCGGGCGCCGTCGCGCCCAGTGTCCGGCCGGGATCGAGGGAGGTGGCCGACATGGTCGGCACGCCGCCACACGGGTTTTGGCTGGCGTTCGGACTGGTGTTCCTGGCCGAACTTGGGGACAAGACCCAGTTGGCGACGCTCATGTTGAGCGCAGGCGGCCACTCGCCGCTCCTGGTCTTCGTCGGCGCCGCGCTCGCCCTGATCGTGGTCGCCCTGATCAGCACGCTCCTCGGGGACGCGCTGGCGCACGTCGTCCCGCTGCGCCTGATCCATGTCGGGGCGGGGGTGGCGTTCCTGGTGATCGGCGGCCTGCTGCTGTCCGGACGCTGGGCCTGAAGCCGCCGCCTCTGGCGTCGCAAGCGCGGTCGCCCTCCGGAAGGACGCCCCTGGGAATGGTCGGGCTCCGGCAGGACGGCAGGCCTCGGCGTCTAAGGGGACGCCTGGGCCGAATGCGCGGCCGCCGGCGGCGGACGCAGGGCCGGAGGGAGCGGAGGCGTGCTGCACCTGGGGCTGGTCACGTACAACCTGGCCAAGGACTGGGACCTGGACACCCTTCTGCACCATTGCGAGGAGACGGGTTTTGAGGCGGTTGAGCTGCGCACGACCCACGGGCACGGCGTGGAACCGTCCCTGACGGCGGCGGAGCGCCGCGAGGTGCGCAAGCGTTTCGCCGCCTCCCCCGTCCGCCTGGCCGGGATCGGCACCGTCTGCGAGTATCATTCCCTGGAGGCGGAGACGCTGGAGGCCAACATCGCCGCGACGGCGGCGGCGGTGGACCTCGCCGCCGACCTGGGCTGCCCCGGGGTCAAGGTTCGGCCCAACGGGGACCAAGTACGGGCGGGAATTCCCAGGGAACAGACGCTGGGGCAGATCGGGCGCGCCCTGGCGCGTTGCGGGGAGCACGCCGCGGGTCGGGGCGTCGAGCTCCGCCTGGAGATGCACGGCTCGGTCGCGGCGGCCGTGGACATCGCCGCCATCCTGGAGGCCTGCGGGCACCCGGCGGTCCGCGTCTGCTGGAACTGCAACGCCGTGGACGTCCGGGACGGATCGATCGCCGCCGATTTCGCCCGGATGCGGGGGCGCATCGGCCTGGTGCACATCCAGGAACTCTGGAGCCCGCACTACCCCTGGCGTGAACTGTTCCGGCTCCTTCTGGCCTCCGGTTACGACGGAGCTTGCCTCGCCGAGATCCCCGCCAGTCCAGAGCCCGTGCGCCTGATGCGTTACTACCATGCCCTCTTCCATCAACTGGCGCGTGCGCCTGAGCTGGCGCGGACGTAGCGCGTCGGTTGGGAGCGGGGGCCCGCTACGGGGCGCCAGGCGTATGGCGTACCCGGGCCTGGTGTCGGTCGGGCGGGTCGGTCGTCGCTGCGGGGGAGTGGCCCAGGTATCCAGAGAGGCCAGGTTACCCAGAAAGGAACGGGTTGCGCCATGATGCTCTCCGCCTGTATCGAGATGCTGTTCACCCAGATGCCCTTCGTCGAGCGCATCGACGCCGCCGCGGCGGCGGGGTGTGATGCCGTGGAGTTCTGGGGCCCCGGTGGCAAGGACCTGGA
The DNA here is from genome assembly GCA_027335545.1 of Clostridia bacterium. The sequence continues at coordinate 8,418 of DAHWHV010000650.1, read as the reverse complement.
GGCGATCTTTCGGCGGGCCCATGCCTTGGGGGTGCGGGTCGGCACCTTCGCGTGCGGGGTGCCGCTGACCGACCCGGGCCGGGGCGAGGAGGCGGAGACGGGCCTGCGCCGGGCTGTCGCCACCGCCGCGCAGCACGGCTTGCGCAACGTCATCGTGACCACGGGCAACCGCGTCGCGGGACTGGCCCTCCAGGAACAGGAGGCCTCCGTCGTCCGCGGGCTGCGCGCGGTCGCCCCTGAGGCGGAGCGGGCGGGGGTCCGGCTGAACCTGGAACTCCTGAACACGCTGGTCGACCACCCGGGGTACTTCCTGGACGAGACGGAGCGGGCGGTTCGGGTGATCGAGGCCGTGGCCTCGGACTCGGTGAAGGTCCTGTACGACATCTACCACATGCAGATCATGGAAGGGAACCTCATCGCGACGATCCGCCGCCACTCCGCGCATATCGGCTACTTCCATGCGGCGGACGTTCCCGGGCGCTTCGAGCCCGGCACGGGGGAGATCCACTACCGCAACGTGTGCGCCGCCATCGAGGCCACGGGGTATGACGGCTTCGTCGGCTTGGAGTTCCGGCCCCAGGGCGGGGCCGAGCGGTCGGGCGATGCCCTGCGGGCGGCCCTGGCCGCGATGCGCGGCTGAGCGGGCGCGGGCCGGGACCCGCGGGGGCCCGAGCGGGGGAGCGGCTCGCGCCCCCGCCCCTGGGGGGCGGCAGGCCCCCCGCAATGGGCGGGTCCGTCCGGGTCCGCCAGCGCCGGGCCGGGCGGTCTGACCGGGCCGCCGCCTCGACGCCTGGGCCATCCGGCCGCCCGGCTCGGCCTTTGACGACACGCCGTTGGCATGCTATGGTTTCCCTGCTGCGCCCGTAGCTCAGCCTGGATAGAGCACAGGCCTCCGGAGCCTGGTTTGCGTAGGTTCAAATCCTACCGGGCGCACCAGAGCCGCACTCCCCGAGCCCGACCGCTCGCCCGGTGGTGGCGCGGCGGGGAGGTGCGCCGTGCTGGGGGATCTGCAGAAGTTCCTCTTCCGGGGCAACGTCATCGACCTCGCGGTGGCCGTGGTGATCGGGGCCGCGTTCGAGGCCGTGGTTCAGGCGTTGGTGCGCGACCTCGTCACGCCCCTGATCGCGGCCCTCGTCGGCACGCCGAATTTCGGCCACCTAGCCTTCACGCTCCACCACGCACGCTTCCCCTACGGCGACTTCCTCAACGCCCTGATCTCCTTCCTGCTGGTCGGGGCCGCGGTCTTCTACCTGGTCGTCGTGCCGGCCAACGCCATCGCGGCCCGCGTCGCCCGGCGCCGCCCGGCGCCGGCCCCCACGACCAAGCTCTGCCCGGAGTGCTGCGGCGAGGTCCCCGTCGCGGCCCGTCGCTGCATGCACTGCACCTCGGCGCTCGGCTGAGCCGGCCCTGACGCACGGAACCGGCCAGGCCAAGGGCCCGTGGTGTTTTGTCATTCCCGAGTGTTCCGCTCGACTTTTGACACCCCCTGGGGCGGCACCTATAATGGCTGCGGCGACCGGCGGCGCCGCCTCGGCGGGCCGCCACCGGCGCCTGTGGTCCGGCGGGGCCCCGGCTCGCCCGCGGGGCCCGGGTCGCGTACGGGGGGCGGATAGGGTGGCGGACGGGATCGCGTTGGAGATCGAGGACCTGCGGACCAGCGTGGAGGACAAGGAGATCCTGCGCGGGGTGAGCCTGCGCGTCGGCCCGGGGGAGGTCCACGCGCTGATGGGCCCCAACGGTTCGGGCAAGAGTACCCTGGCCAACACGCTGGCCGGGCACCCGCGCTATGCGGTGACCGGTGGGAGCGTTCGCCTGGGGGGCCAGGACCTGCTGGCCCTGAGCGCCGACGAGCGGGCCCGGGCCGGCCTGTTCCTGGCCTTCCAGTACCCGGTCGAGGTGCCGGGGGTGACCGTGGCCAACTTCATCCACTCCGCGCTGAAGGCGCGGGGGCGGGAGCTCCCCTTCGTCCAGTTCCGCAAGAAGCTCCTGGAGAAGATCGCCCTCCTGGAGTGGGATGAGGGCGTCGCCCGTCGCTACCTGAACGAGGGCTTCTCGGGTGGGGAGCGCAAGCGCAACGAGATCCTGCAGATGGCCATGCTGGAGCCCCGGATCGCCGTCCTGGACGAGACGGACTCGGGGCTCGACGTGGACAGCATCAAGATCGTCTCCGCCGGGGTCAACTCCCTCCGGGGGGGAGAGCTGGGCGTCCTGGTGATCACCCACTACGAACGCATCCTTCGCTACATCCAGCCGGAATTCGTCCACATCATGTACGAGGGCAGGATCGTGCACTCGGCGGGGCGGGAACTCGTGGACCGCATCGAGCGGGAGGGCTACGACTGGATCAAGGCCCCGCGGGAGCACCGCGCGCCGGAGGCGAGCGTCGCTGCGCGGGAGCACCGCGCGCCGGAGGCGAGCGTCGCTCCGCGGGCGGGGCGTGACCTGTTCGGGCGCGCGGCGCCCAACGCCTCTGCCGAGGGTGGGGTGTAGGCGCCGTGGTCACAGAAGACCAGGAACTCCTGCGCCACATCTCCGGACTCGGCGCGCCGGGCTGGCTGCAGGACGCGCGTCGGCGCGCTGCGGCGCTGGAGGCGCAAGCCGAACTGCCGCGCTGGGACCGCACGAGTTCCGACGCCTTGGCCCTCGCCCCGGGGGCGCTCCCCGTCGGCGGCCACGTCGAGATCGGCGTGCCGCCGGGTGCGGCGGAGCGGGGCGTCGTGGCGGGGGGCATCGCCGAGCTGGCCGCGGCGGAACCGGAACTCGTGCGGACCCACCTAGGCCGGATCGTCCCGGCGGATCTCGGGAAGTTCGAGGCGCGCAACGCCGCCGGCTCCCAGGGGTGCTTCATCTACGTGCCGCCGGGGGTCGCCCTGGCGGAGCCGGTGGAGGTCACCTACCGCCTCGGGCCGGAGGCGCCCGCTCAGTTCCACCCGCGCACGGTCGTCGTCCTCGGGCGCGGGGCGGAGGCCGCGGTCCTGCAGCGCGAGACGGGCGGTCACGAGGGGTCCGTGCTCACCGCCGTCGTCGAGGCGGACCTCGCCGACGGGGCGCGCCTGCGCTTCATCGAACTGCAGCACTGGGGGGTCGGCGTGCGGGGCTTCGCGCATCGTCGCGCTGAACTCGGCCGCGATGCGCAGGTGCAATGGCTCCAGGCGGAGATGGGCGCCGGCCTCATGCGCTCGGGGACGACCTCGGTCCTGCGGGGGGTGGGCAGCGAAGCCCTCGCCCTGCTCGTCTTCTTCGCCTCGGGCCGGCAGCATCTGGACCTGCTGGCGGGCCTGGTCCATCACGGGGCGCGCACCAACGGCCTGATGCTGGCCCGCGGCGTGCTGACCGGCCAGGCGCGCACGATCTACCGGGGCACCTCGGACATCCGGCGCGGGGCCAAGGGCAGCAACTCCCAGCAGAAGGAGAAGAGTCTGCACCTGGGCGGCGAGGTGCGTTCGGACGCCATCCCCGCCCTGTACATCGACGAGAACGAACTCCAGGCGGGCCACGCGGCCACGACGGGCCGCGTGAACGAGGAGGAGCTGTTCTACCTCCAGTCCCGCGGGTTGCCGCGGCGTGAGGCGGAGCGGCTGATCGTCCACGGCTTCTTCGCCCCCCTGGTGGACCAGATCCCGCTGGAGGCGGCGCGGGCCGAGCTGACCGGTCTCGTGGACCGTAAGTTGGACCAGCCATCGGATGGGAGTGGGAGTCCGGCGGCCTGAGCGCGCGGGACCGGGGCCGGGCGGGGCGCCGCGCCCCGAGGCCCGCGCCCGCCGGGCGTCCCCGGGGAGAGGTGTGTCCCCTATGCGTCCCTTGACAGATGCCGCAGGCGCCGCAGATGCCGATCCCGCGGGTCCGGGTCCCACGCCCGATCCCGCCCCAGTGGCCCCTGGCGCCATGCGGCGGGCGCCGACTCGGCCCCATGGCGCGCGCGACGGAGGCCACCCCGCGGGCCGCGCCGCCGCGCCGGGTCCGCGCCAGGGGCGTGTCGCTCCCCTGGACCCGCCCCTCCCCATCGAGGGGCGGGCGCGTGGCGCCGGTGGCGACGGAGCCCACCCCTCGCTGGACTCGGCGCCGCTCGACCCCCGCAGCGTGCGAGGGGACTTCCCGATTCTGGGCCGGCTCGTACACGGGCGCCCGCTGGTCTACCTGGACAACGCGGCCACCACGCAGAAGCCGGAGGCCGTCCTCGCGGCCGAGGCGGGGGTCTACCGCCGGTATAACGCCAACGTTCACCGGGCGATCCACACCCTGGGCGAGGAGGCGACCGAAGCCTACGAGGCGGCGCGCCGTACCGTCGGGGGCTTCATCGGTGCCCCGGACCCGCGCGGGGTCGTCTTTGTGCGCAACACCACCGAGGCGTTGAACCTGGTGGCCTGGGCCTGGGGCCGGCGCCGCCTGCGCGCCGGCGACGAGATCGTGCTGACGCCGCTGGAGCACCACAGCAACCTCGTCCCCTGGCAGTTGGTCGCCGCTGAGACGGGGGCGCGCCTGCGCTTCCTGCCCCTGGACGCGGACGGGCGTTGCGACCTGGCGGCGGCCGATCGGGAGGGCGTGCTGGGCCCTCGCACGCGCATCCTGAGCGTCGCGCACGCCAGCAACGTCCTGGGGACCATCCTGCCGGTCGCCGAGCTCTGCCGCCGGGCGCGCGCCGTCGGCGCCGTGAGCGTGGTGGACGCGGCGCAGAGCGTGCCGCACCTGCCGCTGGATGTCGAGGCGCTCGGTTGCGACTTCCTGGCCTTTTCGGGCCACAAGATGTACGGTCCGATGGGCATCGGCGTGCTGTGGGGGCGCCCGGAGGTGTTGGAGGAGACGGAACCCTTCCTGGGCGGAGGGGAGATGATCCTGCGGGTCGAGCTGGAGTCCTCGACCTGGAACGAGCTCCCCTATAAGTTCGAGGCCGGCACGCCCAACGTCGCGGGGGCGGTGGGCCTGGCCGCGGCGATCGATTACCTGGGGCGGCTGGGCATGGGGCGCATCGCGGCCCATGAGGCGGCGCTCACCGAGCGGGCGCTGGGCGCCCTGGCGGCGCTCCCAGGCGTGACGATCTACGGGCCGCCGACCCCCAGGGGTGCGCTCGTGGCCTTCAACGTGGAGGGCGTGCACCCGCACGACCTCTCCCAGGTCCTGGACGGCGACGGCATTGCGATTCGGGCGGGCCACCACTGCGCCCAGCCGCTGATGCGCCACCTCGGCGTGGTGGCGACGGCGCGGGCGAGTTTCGGACTCTACAACACGATGGCGGAGATCGACGCCCTGTGTGCCTCGATCCTCCGGGCGAGGGAGTTCTTTCATGCCTGATGCGGGTGACGACGCCCTGGAGGACCTCTACCGGGAGGTCATCCTGGACCACTACAAGCACCCCCGCAATCGCGGGCGCCTCGACGGCGACGGAACGGCGGCGGTGGACCTGCAGAATCCGACCTGCGGCGACGATATCCACCTCAGCCTGCGTCTGCGCGACGGCCGTATCCAGGAAGTCGCCTTTGAGGGGCGGGGCTGCTCGATCAGCATGGCCTCGGCGTCGATGATGACCGAGGCCTTGCGGGGCAAGACCCTGCAGGAGGCCGTCGGACTCAACGCCGCCTTCAAGGGGATGCTGGCGGGTGGGGCCGCGGAGGATCGCCTGGGGGACCTCGTGTCGCTCTCGGGCGTTGCCCAGTTCCCCGTACGCGTCAAGTGCGCGACGCTGGCCTGGAACGCCCTGGCCCACGCCCTGGGCGGGGCCGCGCGCGAGTAGGGCGGTGCGCCATGCGCCGGCCGGGGTGGTATGATCCCCGGGGTGCCGGTGGCCAGGAGTGCGTGGGGGCCGTCGGCCCCGGGGACGGTGTGGGGGGGCGTGGCGGAGGATGGGCAGGGCCGTGGCCCGCACGCCCGCGGGCGATGAGGCGCGGGCCCTGTGTGCCGAGCAGTTCCGCGCCCGTGGCGTTCGCATCGAGGACATCGCCGCCTTGGTCCTGCGGGTGCAGCGGCCCCACCTGCCGGATCTGGAACTCGCCGACTGCCTCGCCAGTGTCGAAGCCGTCCTCGGCAAGCGCGAGGTCTGTCATGCCGTGTTGACGGGCATCGCCCTGGACACGCTGGCGGAGCGTGGGTTGCTGCCCGAGCCCCTCCAGACCGCCCTGCTGCACGACGACCCGCTCTACGGCATCGACGAGGTCCTGGCCTTGGCGGTCGTCAACATTTACGGCAGCATCGGTTTCACCAACTTCGGCCACCTGGACAAGGTTAAGCCGGGTATCGTGGGCCGCGTGGACCGGAGCGGGCACGCCCCCGGTCGCTGCAACACGTTCTTGGACGACCTCATCGCCGCCGTCGCCGCGGCCGCCGCCGCCCGCATCGCGCACGGGCAGCCGGAGTGGCGCTGAGTGGCCGCTGCAGTGGGCGCCGCAAGAGTCTTCTTTTTTACAATGCGTGTTGACCATGCGTGTCAGCAATGCGTGCGGCCTGCGTCCGAAGGCCGCCCACGTCCGGAACTCGTCGCACCGCAAGGGAGGGAGGCGTGCCCGGGCCCGCGACTGAAGCCGCGGGCTCGGCCACGCCGCGATTTTATGACGCAGGCATCGCTGGACTCCTGTGACCGCAGTCTGCTCAACCGCATCCAGGAGGACTTCCCCTTGGTCGCGGAGCCTTACGCGGCCCTCGGGGCCGCAGTGGGGCTCACGGGGGAGGAGGTGCTGGCCCGCCTGCACCGCCTGCGCGAGGAGCGGGTGCTGCGGCAGATCAGCGCCATCTTCGACACCCGCGCCCTCGGGTATCACTCGACGCTGGTGGCGATGCAGTTGCCGCCGGAGGGCCTGGAAGAGGCGGCCACGCTGATCTCCGCCCACCCCGGGGTGAGCCACAACTACGCGCGCAAGCACGAGTACAACCTGTGGTTCACCCTCGCCGTCCCACCCTGGCAGGATGTGGCCGAGGCTGCCGAGCGACTGGGCGCGCGCGTCGGGGCCCGGGTGACCCGCGTGCTGCCGACGCTCAAGCTCTTCAAGATCGGCGTGCGGCTCGACGTCGCGGGGGAGCGGACCCCCGAGTCGGTTGAGGCCAACCGCGTGTACGCCGCGGCCGACGTCCGCCGGGGGCAGGCGGTGCCGCTGGACGCCCGGGACATCGCCTTCATCCGGGAGTTGCAACGCGACCTAGCGGAGGTCCCTCGCCCCTTCGACCCCTGTGCCCGCTCCCTGGGGTGCTCGCTGGAGGACGTCTTCACCTGGTGCCACGCCATGATCGCCTGTGGCAAGATGCGGCGCTTCTCGGCCGTCCTGCGCCACCAGAATGCGGGCTTTGTCAGTAACGCCATGGGTGTCTGGCGGGTGCCTCCGGAGCGGATCGAGGAGGTCGGGCCCCAGATGGCCTCCTTCGCCGCGGTCAGCCACTGCTATCAGCGCCCCGTTTACCCGGACTTCCCGTACAACCTGTATACGATGGTTCACGGGCGAACCCGCGAGGAGTGCCTGCGCACCCTGGAGGCGATCGCCCGGAGCACCGCTGTACAAGAGCACCAGTTCCTCTGGAGCAGCCGAGAGTTCAAGAAGGAGCGGGTGCTCTACTTCCTGGAGGAGGAGTTGCCCAAGGAGTGGGCGTCCGCCAGCGCGGGCGTCTCGTAGCCCGCCGGGGCAAGGGTCCAGCGCGACAGGGGGGGGCCCATTGCGGGAGCCCGTGGCCAGCGCCGTTGCGAAGCACGGGAGACCGGCGCCCCTGTCTCCGCGGCGCGCCGGCCGCGGCGGCCCGGGGACCGCTGCGGCGCTCTTCCCTGGGCGCCGTTCCCTCTCCCACTTCATTGGTGCACCGTCCGGGGCTGGCGGTCCCGGGCCTCCTGGGCCCGGAGTGCCAGCCGCCCCGGGCGCGTGCTGGCGGGCGTGGGGCCGTGTGCAATTCCCACAGCTGTGGGCGATCGATCGGCAGGAATGCGGGAAGGCCGTGGCGTATCCCCCCTGGAGAGCAGTGACGCGAGTTTCCGGTCGGGACGCGGACGCGACGGCGTCTGCGGGCGAGGGCGCCAGATGGGGGCGTCGGACCGTCCCGGTGGCGCGCAGGGTTCCTCGGATGCCCGCCGGGCCAGGAGGGCCGACGCGGTGACCGATCGCGGAGTCCAGGGGGATGGGCCGGGGGCTCGGTTCTGGGGTCGCAGTCAGGTCGGCGCGCGTCGACGCCGCGTTTAGCCGCGCCTAACGGAAGGGGACGAAGGCATGGCCCAGGTCAAGCTCAAGGATCTGGCGAAGAAGTACCCCAACGGTGATCAACTGGCGGTCAAGGAGATCAATCTCGACATCGAGGACAAGGAGTTTCTGGTCCTGGTCGGGCCGTCGGGTTGCGGCAAGACCACCACGCTCCGCATGGTGGCTGGCCTCGAGGAGGTCACCAGCGGTGAGATCTGGATCGGGGACCGCTTGGTCAACGAGGTCGAGCCGAAGGATCGCGACATCGCCATGG